>JADGRT010000323.1 GCA_017880715.1 Verrucomicrobiia bacterium
CCCAGCGCCCAGACCGCCTGGGCCAGTGTTTATTACATCCAGTATGAGATGCAGGGCGGTTGGTTGGTGCGCGGTTTACATCACTTTACCGCCCAGCTCATGATCTTGCTTTTGGGGATTCATATGCTGCAAGTGGTGATCGATGGCGCGTATCGGGCTCCCCGGGAGATAAACTTCTGGTTTGGCCTGGTCATGCTGCAGTTGCTCTTGGCGCTCTCGCTAACCGGTTATTTGTTGCCCTGGGACCAAAAGGGATTCTGGGCCACCAAAGTGGCGACGAACATCGCCGGCATTGCTCCCGGGTTGGGGCCCACCATCCAGCGGCTGATGGTGGGAGGACCGGAGTATGGGCATCACACCCTTACCCGGTTTTTCGCGTTGCATGCGGGGGTGTTGCCCGGCTTGATGATGGTTCTTCTCGTGGGTCACATTTATTTGTTCCGCCGGCATGGCGTAACCGTCAAGCACCCGGGACGCAAACCGGATCAGGCTTTCTGGCCCGAGCAAGTGTTTAGAGACGCGATCGCTTGTGCCGCCGTTATGGCAATCGTGGTGGCCCTGGTTGGTCGTCCTTTGCTATTCCACGGCAGCGGATCGCTCGGCGCCGAATTGGGCGCACCCGCGGACCCGACTGAGCCCTATTCCGCCGCCCGGCCCGAATGGTACTTTTTGTTCATGTTTCAGTTCCTTAAACTGTTTCCCAGCGGGACGGAAGTGTGGGGTGCAATTATTGTGCCGACCCTGGCATTAATGCTTGTGTGCCTGATGCCATTCATCGGCCGATCCCGCTGGGGCCATCGGCTAAACTGCACCGTCCTGGCCGGTCTGGGCACCGGCATATTTACCCTCACCGTCCTGGCGATTCGCCAAGACCGGCGCGATCCCCAATACCGGGCGGCAGTTACCAGCGCCGAAAGCCAGGCGGAACGCGCGGTCGTCTTGGCCCAATCGCCCGGTGGCATTCCTGCCGCGGGTGGCGCGGCCTTGTTGCGCACCGATCCTTTGACTCAGGGACCCAAGCTATTCGCCAGGTATTGCGCGAGTTGTCACCGATACGATGGGCACGATGGTCTGGGTCGCATTCCGAACGAGCCTCCCACCGCCGCCGATTTGAAGGGGTTCGCCAGCCGCCCATGGCTGACGGGACTGCTCGATCCCCAACAGATTGCCTCGTCCCACTACTTGGGCGGGACCGCATTTAAAAACGGGAAAATGGTCAAGTTCGTGCGCGAGAAGATTTCCGCCTTTTCCAAAGAAGATCAAGAAAACCTGAAGGAGGTCATCCTGGCGTTATCCGCCGAGGCCCACCTGAAATCCCAGCAGGCTGCCGATCAGCGCGACACCGCCACGATCCGGCATGGGGCGGAACTGTTAAAGGAGCAAATCGGTTGCACCGATTGCCATCGCTTTCACAACGAAGATCCGGATGCCACTGCCCCCAACCTGACCGACTTCGGTTCACGGGACTGGTGGGTGGGAATGATCAGCAATCCCGCCGCCGGCCGCTATTTTGGGGAGAGAAACGATCGCATGCCGGCCTTCGCCGACCAGCATCTTCTCAGTCCGTCAGAGATCGGTCTCCTGGCAGATTGGTTACGCGGCGAGTGGTACGAACCGCCCGCCAAGTTATCCGACGCTTCCATTAAACCGGCCGGGCGCTAATCGGGGAGCGGCAGCGGGGTGGCAAAGCCGCGTCGTCGTCGAAATGCGATTGCTGAACGGCTTTTTCTCCAGTATGATGTTGCTTTAATAATAGCCGAAAATGATTATGAAGCTACCCCAAACCCAGCTCGTCCGTGCGCGGATGAAATCCCAAGCCACAGCGCTGGCCCTCGTTATTTCGTTCGGTTTAACGATCCTCGGCCCGGGCCTTGGGTTGGCGGGAGAAGTTGACCTAAGCAAAGTGCCCGCCGCTGCCGACAAAAAGGGAGTCACCTACGAAAAAGACATCCGGCCCCTATTCGAGCAAAGTTGCTTCAAATGCCATGGACCGGAAAAACCAAAGGGAAGACTTCGCTTGGATAGCCTGGAGTCGGCGCTGCAGGGGGGCAAAGATGGCAAGATCATTGAAAAAGGCAACAGCGCCAAAAGCCTGATCGTTCGCTTGACTGCCCGTCTGGACGAGGACGAAGCCATGCCGCCTAAAGATAAGGGCAAGCCGCTCACCCGCGAGCAGGTTGGCTTAATTCGCGCCTGGATTGATCAAGGTGCAAAATAGCACTGCGACACCAGTCCCAGGGGGTGTCAAATGACGGTTGCCGCCAACGGATTCGAACACACGAGTATTGCTTGAATGGTGGACCACAGTTTGCCACGCTCAAGCTATGGCCTTGGGATCAATACGCGCGCACCGTACTAAATCTGCAAAGCGGCAGGCAACTGGATCGGCTGAGCCCCTGCCCTCGATCAAGTTCTCCGTGACATATCGCCACGGCTGGATGATCGTGCTGTTTCTGGTCGCCGCCCTCGCCGCGGGTTCGCTGCTCATTTCCTGCGGCACGGTTGACCGTTCCTTTTTGGCCCCCCCGGAGATCGAAGGCGCCGTCTATGTCGGCAACAAAGTCTGCTCGGAATGCCACTCGAATTATACCCGGATATTTATGGCCAGCCCGCATTCCCGGGTTCATATCGCAGCTCCCAAGATGCTCGGTTTGACGGGTTGCGAATCCTGTCACGGCGCCGGCAGCAAACACGCCGCTGGCGGCGGAGGGCGGGGCAAGTTCATTGTAAATCCCCGTAAAGACCCGGCTTCCTGCTTCCGGTGCCATCTCGAAATTCAGGCCGAATTCAACCTCCCCCACCATCATCCGATTGTGGAAGGTCGAATGCATTGCGGGCAATGCCACGACCCTCACGGTAGTGATATCAAAAAAACCAGCGGCGGTTTAGCGATGGCCCGGTTGAACGAGAGTTGTGCCCAATGCCACCGCGAGCAAACTCGGCCTTTTGTATTCGAGCATGAAGCCTTGCGGGAAGGCTGTACCGTATGCCATACCCCCCACGGATCGGTAAATGCCAAACTCCTGGTGGAACGGGATGCCAATCTCTGCTTGAAATGCCACGCGCAGCTCCAAGGCGCGATCGTGCCTGAGGGAGACATCTATATCGGCAAGGTGCCGCATGCCTTTTTTTTGCGCCAAGGCACCTGCTGGAGCGCCGGATGCCACACCGCCATCCACGGGTCAAACATGAGCCCGCAAAAGTTCTACTAAAACTCGTCTGGAGATCTGATGGCAACCCGGAAGCAAAATAATGGCGGGCAAAGGCATAATTTCCTCCCGCGGATCGGTCTGCTTTCGATCGGCCTGCTCGTCCTGGCTTTATCGGTGGGTCGGGGTTTGGCGCAACCCAAGACGGCGGTGAACGAAAGCCAACTGCCGCCGCCCGCTCAACTCCAAATCGACTTCGATCGCGACATCAAGCCTCTGTTCGAGAGCATCTGTTTTCGCTGCCATGGCACCGAAAGACCACGAAGCGGATTCAGCCTGGTCACTCGAGAGGCCGCCCTCAAGGGAGGCGACAATGGCATCGATATCATTCCCGGCCAAAGCGGCAAGAGCCCGTTGATTCATTATGTTTCGGGCGTGGTGTCGGATTTGGTTATGCCGCCGGAAGCGTATCCCCGGCTGACACCGGAACAAATCGGTCTGCTCCGGGCTTGGATTGACCAAGGTCCAAATTGGTCCACGAATGCGCCGAAAAACCAGCTTCAATTCGCCGTGTCACCGACCTTGCGTTGGATCGGTGTCAGCGGCAGCGAGGCCAAGTTTCGGGAACTGTACTGGACCCAGGATGGCTGGTCCGGCGGTCTCGGCCAATTTCAGCTCAAACAGACGCAGGGGGTTGACCGGTCCGTCACCGTCGAGGGCCATGCCATCCCCAACCAGGAAGATTACCAAATCGCGCTCACGCTGGAACAGCGAAACCTGGGCTTTACCCGGTTTGGCTTTGAAGAGTACCGGAAATATTACAATGATGTCGGCGGTTATTATCCCGGCTTTGACCCCGCGGCGTTCACGCTGGACCGTGGGCTGCACCTGGATATCGGTCGCGCCTGGGTGGACTTCGGACTGACTTTGCCGCATTGGCCGCGCCTGGTGATCGGGTACGAGTACCAGTTCAAAGAAGGCGATAAATCGACGCTGCAATGGGGTGATGTCAGCGATGGGGTGGACACCAAGAAGATTTATCCTGCGGCCAAAGACCTGGGGGAG
>JADGRT010000034.1 GCA_017880715.1 Verrucomicrobiia bacterium
CCACGCGGCGGCCCAACTCCAGGCTGAGTTCGTCTGTAAGCTCGTGTCCCACGCTAGGAACGTAACCGGGCCGCCGGCTGCGGTCAATGCCCGTTGCGTCGGGCGCGGGCCAAGCTGCCGGCTCTGGTGAAACGCGTGCAGCGGGGCGAAGACACCGGCATTGTCGCTGGAAACCAAGTGGTCGCGTTGCGTCTCGTGCCCGCGTACAACCAGCGATACGGCAACCTGGAGGTGAGAATCTGCACTCCCTCAGAACTTCAATAATAATCCCAAACCCGTGTATATAGAGCGTTGAGTAAGTATTTGCACAGTTCTCGGAGGGCTGAGTTATAGGAAGCCCTGATATCGTTGGGGAAAGGGAAGTGGGGCTCCCGGAGCTCGCCCCTCCGGAAGGCGGGAACTTATGCAACGACCTATAGCATACTGCTCGCCGCCATCTTTTTTCCAACCTTCCGCTCACCCAAACCTCTGCGTCAGCCGCGACTGATCGTACGCGCGACGCTGGGCCGAATTCATCTGGCCGAAATCGGGCGAACCATCGGCTTTTTTCGGCCAGTCGCCGGGTGACGAGGACGGGGGAGCGAGTTGGCTCGAGGCGGCCGGGGATGCCGAGTTCGGTTTGCCGGGCGCGGTGATCCGCGAGCGGGCGTTGCCGCCACCGTAGCTCATGGCTTGATCGGTGAGTTCGAGATCCTTTTCCAGCGGCAGGCGCGGTTTGATTTTGCATTTCTCGAGCACGCCATGATAGGCGCGCACGGCCTCCTCGGGTGCGATCTTGCCGTCGGTAATCAGCCGCAGCATCTCGATGAAGGCCAACGGGTGCTCGGCATGGTTGATTTTGCGGCCGTACAGCGCCACCCGCGCGCCGTATTGCTGCGCGTCGTGAATCAGCTTGAAGGCGTCGTAAGTCGTGCCCGCGCTGCCGCCCAGGATGCCCACCACCAGGTTGGGATCGTATTGCGCCAGTTCCTCCATGAATCGCGGACCGTGATAAACGATCTTGAGGAAGACCGGCCGGCCGGCTTCGGTTACGCCCGCCAGGCTCCGCAGGATGTGGTCGTTGATGAACTCGCCCAGTTTCTCGGCCGGGATGCCGCTGGCGACGTTCGGATCGAACACCTCGAGAAAGTACCGGAACTGCTTGCGTTCCGCCTCTTCACGAAATTCCTTGAAAGCGGTCAGCGTGGCGCGGTCCGGTTCCAGTTCATTGACGAAGGTGACCGAGTAGAGGCCCAGGTTGGCGCCGGGGAATTCGCTGCCGTCCCGTTTGCATTCAACCTGGCCGCACTGGATGTGATCGATGGTCGCCGAACGAAACGGCTGGGCGGGTTCTTTCGTGTAGGCGCCCTGGCGCACCGCCCAAATATCGGTCGTGTCGTTGGCGCGGGCCGCCGGGGTGACCGGCGAGGCGCGGAACAGGCCTTCTTTGATGGCGAGTTGTTCGTTCACGCTGGCCGACATCAGCATGATGTCCACCAGCCCCTGCCGCACCACTTCGCGGATGACATCAAGCCACTCAGGCAGGTTGCGGCAGCCAAATTCTTCACGGGTCCATACCTCGGGAGAAAACTGCGCCGCCCGCGTCCCTTGCGCCGACAAGTAGGCGCGCGGTCCCGGCGCCCGAACGCCAAAGGCCATGTCGGCATCCTTGGCATCGGCGATGATGAAGGCGCGCGTGCTGCGTTGGGATTTGATTTCCGCCAGTTTGGTATCGAGCGATTTCGTCATAACGGTCTCCGAGCTTGCGATGGCGCATTATCAGGTCTCCCGGGCCGGAGTTACAATCAAAAATCCAAGAAACGGGGCGGGGATAGTGAGTTGCCCCCCGGCGGCTCAGTGGCGGCGAGTTTTCCTCGCTTTTTTCCGCCGGCTCGCCAGACTGGATTTTCGGTATGCCACTTTACGAATACGAGTTGTGTGAGGGAGACTGCGCCATCTGCGGCGGCAGGTTCGCATTGCGGCGGCCCATCAACGCGCCCGAGATGAAAACCTGTCCGCTCTGTAAAAAACCGGTGCGAAAGGTGATCTCGACCTTTAACACCCCCACCAAGTTGAAGCCGCTGTCCATCACGGACGCCAAGAAGGCGGGGTTCACCGTGTTGAAGCGGCTGGGCAAAGGCGAATACGAGCGGCAGTAAGATCGAGTGGCGGGGCGGCCACGCGTTTCCGGGGGCATCCCCAAAAAGAATCCTTTTGCTTTTGCTTTGAAGATCCGGCAGGGTTAATTCGTCTCGAAGCCCACGCTAACCACACGTTTTTGCATGAAAACAATCCCCCTTAACCGCCGGCGGTTCGTTCGCACCACCGCGCTGGCTGTGACCGCCGCCTGGACGATGGAACCTTCGCTTCTGCCGGCGGTGGAAGCGCCGTCAGCCAAGGCGCTGGCCGCCCGGTTGCCGCGGTGGCGCGGCTTTAATCTCACCGACAAATTTACGGCCGGCCAAAACGCGCCCTTCCGCGAGACCGATTTCGAATGGCTGGAAGAGTGGGGGTTCGATTTTGCGCGCCTGCCGATGTCGTACCATTGTTGGGCCTCACCCAACGAGTGGTTGAAACTGAACGAATCCGCGCTCAAGGAGGTGGACCAGGCCGTTGGTTTCGGCCGCAAACACCACGTTCACGTCAACCTCAACCTGCACCGCGCCCCAGGGTACTGTGTGAATCCGCCCAAGGAACCCTTGGAGCTGTGGACGGACGAGAAGGCCCTCGACGCCTGCGCGTTTCATTGGGCGCATTTTGCCAAACGGTATCAGGGCATTCCCAGCACCGAACTGAGTTTCGACCTGCTAAACGAACCGCCGGATGTGGCGGAGGCGACCTACGTGCGCGTCGTCCAACGATTGGTGGCGGCCATCCGCGCCGAAGATCCGGACCGGTTGGTGATTGCCGATGGGTTGCGCTGGGGCAATAAGCCGGTGCATGGCCTTGTCGATTTGGGCATCGCGCAAAGCACGCGCGGCTATCCGCCCATGCAAATCAGCCACCACAAAGCGTCCTGGATTCGCGGTTCCGACCAGTGGGCCGAGCCAACCTGGCCGCTGAAACTCAAGGACAACGACGTTTGGGATCGCGAGCGCCTGCGGCGAGAGCAGATTAATCCCTGGCAGGAACTGGCCCGCAAAGGCGTGGGCGTGCACGTAGGCGAATGCGGCGCGTTCAATCGCACGCCGCATCCGGTGGTGCTGGCTTGGATGCGCGATTACCTCGAATTGTGGAAGGAAGCTGGCTGGGGATTCTCCTTGTGGAATTTCCGCGGCTCCTTTGGCATTCTTGACAGCGGCCGGACCGATGTGAAATATGAAGACTTTCACGGGCATAAGCTGGATCGCGAGCTTTTGAAATTGCTGCAACAGGTTTAGTCCGGCAGTGTTCCGGCAGGCAGAAAATCATACCGAGCATCGAATTATGAAAATCACACGCAAAGGGTTTATCCTGGCTTTGGTGACGCTGAGTCTGGCGTTTTGGCTCCCGGTGGGTTCGGCGGCAGAGCAGGCCAGTGGCCAGAAGATACGAGTTTTGGTAGTCACCGGCGGTCATGGTTTCGAAGTGGCGCCGTTCTACAAGGTGTTTGAAGACAATCCAAACATCGTTTTCATGGCGGTGGAACATGACGCCAAGAGCGGTTTTAAACTGATCCGCAAGGGGCCGGATGGATCGGATCAACCCTTTGGCGCGCCGGTAGCCCACGGGTTTTTCACCCCGGACGCGGCGAAGCAATACGATGTCATTGTACTCTACGACATGTGGCCCAACATTTCGGAAGCGGCCAAGGCCAATCTCGTGAGCATTCTAAAAAACGGCAAAGGCCTGGTCGCGACCCACCACTGCCTGGCCGGCTATCCCACCTGGGATGAATATGCCAAAATCATTGGCGGCAAATATTACCTGGAAAAAACCGTCGAGAACGGCGTGGACAGGCCCGCCTCGACTTACAAGGATAACGTGGATTTCACCGTCCAAGTAGCCGATTCGCAGCATCCGGTGACGAAAGGACTTAAGGACTTTAAGATCCACGACGAGACCTACGGCAAATTCGGGGTCAAATCGGATGTCAAGGTCCTGTTGACCACCGAAGAGCCCACCAGTACCCGTTCCATCTGCTGGGCCAAGGAATATGGCAAGGCCCGCGTGGTCTATCTGGCGCTGGGACATGATCATCTCGCCTTCGAGAACCCCAATTACCGCCAACTCCTGGCGCAGGCAATTCAATGGACCGCCGGGAAATAACCGGGCCGAGCACAACCCACAGTTGGACAAGGCTCTGGAGTTGCTGCCGTAAGGGGTAGAGATCATTAACCACCCCCTTGTCGGATCGGTGCGCGGCTTCAGCCCGAATCGCCGGGTCAGGGGACCCGGCCTACAAGAATCCCGGTTTTTGTAGGCCCGGTGCCCTCACCGGGCGGGCCACGCTCGCGGTTTCCCAGCATTGCAGACAAACTGATTCATCGGTTCCGCCAATTAACCAAATTTAATCCATAAAAAAATTGACCCTCTGGCCGCCCCGTTATTAAGTAAACTAGGTTGCTTTTAGCGACCTTGATATTCAGCCCGAACCGGGCCGCCACATGCATAAAATTTTGCGTCAAACTCAGTTGAGTCCAAACGTTATCCGCCTGGATGTCGAAGCGTCCCGCATCGCGCGGACGCGCCAGCCAGGGCAGTTTGTCATCGTCCGCAAGGGAGAGGGTTCCGAACGCATTCCGTTAACCATCGCCGACGCCCGCACCGATGAAGGATCCATCTCGCTGGTGATCCAGGCCGCCGGCAAATCCACGCGCGAACTGGTGGCGCTCCAGCCGGGACAGTTCATTCAGGACATGGTCGGTCCGCTGGGCCGGGCGACCGAATTGATTGCGCAAGGCTGCGCCTTGTGCGTCGGAGGCGGCGTGGGCACGGCCGTGGTGTATCCGATTGCCCAGGGACTCCACCGAAACGGCGTGCAGGTCATCAGCGTTATCGGCGGCCGCTCCAAACCCTGGGTGATCTTCGAACCGGAGCTGCGCCGGTTGGGAGAAGTGGTGGTATGCACCGACGACGGCAGCTATGGGCGCCATGGCTTCGTGACCGACGCGGTCAAAGATCTGTTGTCCCAACGGAAAATCGACGTGGTCTATGTGGTGGGACCCGTGCCGATGATGCGGGCCATGGCCGAACTGACCCGGCCGCTGAAGGTGCACACCATCGTTTCGCTCAATCCCATCATGGTCGATGGCACGGGCATGTGCGGCGGCTGCCGTGTGTCGGTGGGCAACGAAACCAAGTTTGCCTGCGTGGATGGACCCGAATTCGACGGGCACCTGGTGGATTTCGATCTCCTTAGTGACCGCTTGAGCACCTATCGCCAGATCGAGCAGCAGGTCAACGCGCGGCACGAAGAGGCCTGTAAAATTGGATTGAACCGATGAATCCCAGACCCAGTCTCAAGGAACGCATCAAGATCGAGCGGCAATCCATGCCGGAGCAGGCCGCATCCGATCGCCAGCGCAATTTCAAGGAAGTCAACCTGGGATTTGACGAGCGGCTCGCCATGCTCGAAGCGCAGCGTTGCATCCAGTGCAAGGAAGCCAAATGCATCGCGGGCTGTCCGGTCCTGGTCGATATCCCCCGGTTCATTAATTTCGTCGCCGAAGGCAATCTGGCGGCGGCCGCGCATAGCCTGCTGGGCGATAACGCCCTGCCGGCGGTAACCGGCCGCGTCTGTCCCCAGGAAACGCAATGCGAAATTGAGTGCGTGCGCGGACGCAAAGGGGCACCGGTGGCCATCGGCTATCTGGAGCGATTCGTGGCTGACTGGGCCTATCAACAGCCGAACCAAGCCCCCATGGAAACGGCCCCGCCTACGGGTAGGAAAGTAATTGTAGTGGGATCTGGTCCCGCCGGGCTGACGGCCGCCGGCGAGTTGGTGCGACGCGGTCACGACGTCACCATTTACGAAGCCTTGCACAAGCCCGGCGGTGTGCTGGTCTATGGCATTCCCGAGTTTCGTCTGCCGAAGAAGATCGTGCACGATGAGGTGGAACGGCTGAAACAGGCCGGGGTGAAGATCGAATGCAACGTGGTGGTAGGCAAAACGTACACCCTGCCCGAACTGCGCGAGCATTTCGACGCCGTCTTTATCGCCAATGGCGCCGGTTTGCCGGTGTTCATGAACGTGCCGGGGGAAAACCTCAAGGGCGTCTATTCCGCCAACGAATACCTGACGCGCGTCAACCTGATGGAGGCATTCGCCCAGTCCGACACCCCGGTTTTGATCGGCAAGCGCGTGGCGGTGCTCGGTGGCGGCAACGTCGCCATGGATGCCGCGCGCACCGCTAAACGGCTGGGCGCCGAAAAATCCATGATCGTTTATCGCCGCGGCAAGGCCGAAATGCCCGCGCGCCTCGAGGAAATCCACCACGCCGAGCAGGAGGGAATCGAATTCGAATTCCTGGTCGCGCCCGTGGAAGTCGTCGGCACGCCCCAACGCTGGGTCAGCGGCCTCAAATGCATCCGGATGGAACTGGGCGAACCGGACGCCTCGGGACGCCGCCGTCCGGTGCCGATCAAAGGCTCGGAATTTGTGATTGAGTGCGACGTCGTCGTGGTGGCCATCGGCTCGCGCGCGAATCCGCTGCTGACCTCGACCTGTCCCGAACTGAAACTCAATAAATGGGGTTTCATCGAGGTGGATGACCAGGGCATGAGCAATTTGCCGGGGATATTTGCCGGCGGCGACATTGTGCGCGGCGCGGCCACGGTGATCCTGGCCATGGGCGACGGCAAACGCGCCGCCCACGCCATCGACGACTATCTCAAGACCAAGTAACGGGACAACTTCATGTTGCAGGTGCGACAAAGTTTTGTCGTCGATGAGAATGCTATATAATTGGCATTTTTGTGTGAATCAATATATAAATGCCGTGAGCATGGAAGCGCTCCGGCTTTAATTTCTCACTCCCGTTCGGCCCGGCGGGCCAGCAGCCAGAGCAGGTCGCCCAACCGGTTCAGATACACCAGGATTTCGGCGTTGGATAGTTGCCCGGCTTCGCGCAGGGCGCAGATTCGGCGTTCAGCGCGCCGACAGGTGGTGCGCGCGACTTCGAGCGTTGCCGAACTAACGTTCGCACCCGGCATGGCCCAGCCTTTGAACGTCTGCTGCTGCGCCTCCAATTCGCCGACCCACTGTTCCAGCCGGACGGTGGCATCCGGCGTCAATCGCTTGAATCCGCCTTGATCGAAGCGCGCCAGGTCAGCCTCGGCGGTGGCCAGTTCGCCCATCAGGGTGATCAGATCCGGTTGAATCAAAACCAGTTTCTCGCCCACAAAATCCTGGCTGGCGCTGGCGCGCGCCAGTCCCAAGGCCGCGCTGAGTTCGTCCACCGAGCCAAACGCCTCGACGCGCGGATCGCACTTGGACACGGGTCGGTTGAACATCAGACGGGTCTTTCCCAGGTCGCCTTTCTTGGTGACGATACTCACGCATAATACGCTGCACTGCGTCATTGACCCCGGCAAGATTTTTCACTAGGGTGCGCTTCGGACTTTTTATGAACGCCAAACTGATTTTTAAGACTCTGTTTTTGATTGTTATTCTGCTGCTGCTGGTGCTGATGGGAATGTACAACCGAAGCCCGGTGGACTTCGTTTTGCCGCCGCTCCTGTCCACCGCCATCAAGCAGCCGGCCGCCATCATGTACTTTGCCTTTTTTGCCGTCGGCGTGCTCACCGGCACGGTGCTGACCGCCGGCCTCGGCGGCGGCAAGCGCGGCAGCAGCAGCGGTGGCGGTGGCGGCAAGTCCAGCCGGGGCGAGTAGCCCGGGCCAGTCGGCCGGATCTCCAATCCAATTACCGGCGATCTCCGCAGGGGGAAAGCAGGCTTCGAAACCAGGCTGTCGCCACGATGGTATCGCGGTGTTATGCGGGGTGCATACCACCTTTATCGGAGCGCGGACATTCCTGTCCGCTTCGGCGCTTCGGTGTGATCGAAACGAAGAAGCGGACAGGAATGTCCGCGCTCCGAAAGGGCGCAAGTCGCCGGTGTCCTACCAAGGTGAGACGCGCCCTTTGCGGCGCCGCCCAACCATTTCCTCGCCTCCGTTAAGCTTCACCAAGCAATCCCATAATCCTCGCCGTGGTTGCTCGCGCCGCCCCAAAAGGTGCCGTGGTCCCAGTCGAAGAAGATGGCGGTGATGGGGCCGGAGGTTTTCTTGGCGAAATCAAGCTTGTAGCCCAAGCGGCCAAGCTCGCGGCGCACCCAGGAAGGCACCTCTTCGTTGAGGGTAACGCGCCCCGGTTCCGCCTGGTGTTCGCCGAACGAACTGCGCATTTGATAGCTGGTGATGTTCGCCGCTTCGCAGGCTTCCTGCACGGTCATGCCGAACTCGACCACGTTCAGGAAAAACTGCAGCAGGTTCTGATCTTGCGTGTCGCCGCCCTGCACGGAGAAGCAAAGGAAAGGGCGTCCCGCCTTCAGCGCCAAACTCGGGGTTAAGGTCACGCGCGGACGTTTGCCAGGTGCGACGACGTTGAAGGGGTTCTCAGCGGCGTCGAGCACGAAGCTTTGCATGCGCTGGCTCATGCCGATGCCCGTTTTGCCCGCGAGGCACGCGGGCATCCAACCGCCGCTGGGGGTGACCGAGATCGCCCAGCCCTTCTCATCGGCGGCCTGGATGGAAGTGGTGCCGGCGCGAAAGGCGGCGTCCCCTTCGGCGCGATCCTTCGCCGTCGCCGGTTCGGTCCGGTTGGTGCGGAGATTCGACCAGTCCCGCAGCAGCTTCGGAAACGGATTGGTTTTGCCTTCGAATGGATACGGATCGCCGGGGCGGAGGTCGGGCTGGTTCTGTTTCCCATCAATGAGTTTGCGCCGCTCTTGGGCGTAGGCTTTCGAAAGCAGCCCGCGGATCGGTTCCGCGGGCGGGAAATCAGGATCGCCGTAGTAAAAGTCGCGGTCGGCGTAGGCGAGGCTCATCGCCTGGTAAAGGGTGTGGAGGTAACGGGCGCTGTTATAGCCCATGGCTGGCAGGTCGAGCGGTTCCAAGAGGTTGAGCGCTTGCAGCATCGCCGGGCCCTGCGTCCAGTGCGTGAGTTTGTAAACCTCGATGCCTTTGTACGTGGTCATCACCGGCTCTTCGATCTTCACCTTCCAGTTCGCCAAATCCGCCCGCGTGTGCAATCCGCCCTGCTCGCGCGAGCCGCGCACGAACTCCTCGGCGATGTCGCCTCGGTAGCAGCGGTCGTAGGCGGCGTAGATGGCTTGCTTGCGGTCCTGGCCGGCCTGCCGCGCGGCGGCTTCCGCTTCGACCATCTGGTTGAGCGTATGCAAGAGGTCGGGTTGCCGGAAAATTTCGCCCGCGTCGGGGGCTTCGTGTTCCTGGCCCAGGTGCGGCAGGAATACGTTCTTCGAGTATGGCCATTGCTTCAGCTTCGCTTTATGCCGTTCAATCTTTTCCACGAGGTCCGCTTCGATGGGATAGCCTTCCGCCATTTGCCGGGCCGGCTCGAGCACCTCCCGGAGCGAGAGCGTTCCAAACTCCGCCAGCATGGTCAACAACGCGCCAGGATTGCCGGGAGTCAGCGCGGCCAGGGGTCCCTCGGCGGGCGGATACTTTAACTTCTGTTCCCGGAAAAACGCCGGCGTGGCACCCGTCGGCGCGACCCCCAGCCCGTTGATGCCGACGACTTTTTTCGCGCGGGGATCGTAAATCAACGCCTGCGTTTCGCCGCCCCAACTCACCTCGTCATACATGGTGCAGACCACGGCCAGCATGGCGCACGCGGCATCGATGGCGTTCCCGCCGCGCTCGAACATCTTCGCGCCGGCGGTCGCGCCGAGCGGTTTGCCGGTGATCGCCACCCAATGGCGTCCATACAGGACGGGTTTTTGGGTCTGGGAATAAGGTTCCGGCCCGGCGGCCAGACACCGGCCGGCGGCGAGCAGGGCCATCAGCAGACAATTTAAGGTGCGCATGTTCACGGTGAAGTGGAAGCCTATCCGAAAAGCCAGCCAAAGCCAACAGCAAGATCTGCGTCCGTTTGTTGCGCATCTCACTTTTGTCGGGGCGCGGACATTCCTGTCCGCCTTGGCGTTGACCCGAGCGAAGAGGCGGACAAGAATGTCCGCGCTCCAGATCCACAAGGTATTGGGTGTCGGAAAAAGTGAAATGAGCGCCTCCGTTTGCCGCTTGACTCGCCTGCGGTAACTTCTGATCGTGAACACAACGATGCTGCGCACCTCGGATTTTGACTACCAACTGCCGCCGGAACTCATCGCTCAAACACCCGCGCCGGAGCGCGATCAGTCGCGTTTGCTCGTTTTGGATAGGGCCACCGGAGTTGTCGCGCACCGTCAATTTCGCGAAGTGTTGGATTTTCTGCATCCTGGTGACCTCTTGGTATTGAACGATTCACGCGTGATCCCAGCCCGCTTGCGCGGCATTAAACCTGCCACCGGAGCGCCACTGGAGGTTTTCCTGCTGGAGGAAATCCGAGCCAATGAATGGTGGACCCTGCTGCGTCCGGGCAAACGCATGCGCCCCGGCTCGCGTTTTGGACTGACCCATCCCGGCGGCCAGCCAACCGACATCGAGGGCACGGTCCTCGAAAAAAATCTGTCGGGTCATTATCGCATCCAATTTCAGGGGGTCCCGGATATCCATGCGCGGCTCTCGGTCCTGGGCGAGGTGCCCTTGCCTCCTTATATCACCCGGGCGGCCAACACCGGCGCCATTGACGATTTCGAACGCTACCAGACCGTCTATGCTCAACCGCCCGGCTCGGTGGCCGCACCGACGGCGGGGCTGCACTTTACCAAACCATTACTGGAAACAATCCGCGCCCGCGGCATTCAAGTCTGCTCGGTCACCTTGCACGTTGGTCCCGGCACATTCGCGCCGGTGAAAACCGAAGTGATCACCGACCACCTGATGCACGAGGAACGATATGAGATCAGCGCCGCAACGGCTGTGGCTCTGCATGCCGCCCAACGCGAGCACCGCCGCATCATCGCCGTCGGCACCACCTCGGTGCGCGTGCTCGAAAGCGTGGCGCAACTCGGACCTTTTCCGGAAACCGCGACGGCGGGCCGCACCCGGATTTTCATCCATCCCCCCTTCGACTTCAGGATGGCGCAGGGATTGCTGACCAATTTCCACCTGCCGCGATCGACGTTGCTCATGCTGGTCAGCGCCTTTGCGGCGCCGGGTTCCTTGCGCGGGCGCGAAATGGTGTTGCACGCCTATGCCGAGGCCATCCGGCAGCGCTACCGTTTTTTCAGCTATGGCGATGCCATGCTGGTGGTCTGACGGTGGCCGAATTTAATTGGCAGCAGGCTCATGCGGATGTATAAATCAGAAAAATTCAATCACCCAAGGTTATGACCATTTTACTGGGATGCGGCATCGGTTTTGTGGTGTGGTTTCTGGTGACCTATCTGCTCGCCGGTCTGTACACGGTCGATCAGAACGAACGCGCCGTTAAAACGATCTTTGGCCGGGCGGAGCGCATCCCCGGCAAGACCACGTTGAGCGATCCGATTGCCGAGTCCCTCACGCCGGAGGAACGGGAACGATACCAGTATCCCCAGGTGCGCGTGATTCCGCCCGGGGGCCCTTATTTCAAATGGCCCTGGGAAAAGGTTTACAAAATCTCGGTGGCCACGCAGACGCTTAACATGGCGTACGACCCGGAGCAACCGGAGGCCAATAGCAGCGGCACGATGCTGGACGCGGTGACTAAAGACCAATTGAACACCGGTCTGACGGGCCAGATTCGCTACCGGGTTTCCGAACGCAACTTGTACGCCTATCTGTTTGGGGTCAAACAGCCCATCGTGCATGTGATGGGTTTTTTCATTTCGGTGTTGCGCGAGCGTATCGCCAATTTCGAGGCCCCGGCAGTCAAAGATTCCGGTCCCGGCGACCGTGCCAATGACATCAGCACGCTGACCGGCGTCTCCATCAATGACCTGCGCAAAAACCTGCGGGATTTGAACGAACACATGGATCGCGAATGCCAGTCATCGGCCGCCCGTTTTGGCATCACGCTGGATGCTTCGCTCATCACGGGCATCGATCCACCCCCGGAGGTGGAATCGGCCCTGGCGGCGATCAACACCGCGCACAACCAGGTTTCCTCGGATATCAGCCTGGCCCAGGCGAGCGCCGACCAGAAAATTGTCCAGTCCCGGCGGGCGGTGGAGATCGAGACGCTGAAAGCGCACGCGGAAGTGGAACCATTGCGGGCCATGGCAGCGCAGTTGACGGAGTTGAAAAAGAACGGGCCCGAGGTATTGGAAGCATACGTGCACAACGTGCGGCTGACGCTCTTTAACCAGGCGCAGCACGCCATTCTGGAGGTCAAACGATGAGCGCCTTTTTTATTGCTATTATCGCCGCCTTTTTTGGTTCAGCTATAGGCGTGCCCCTGCTCCTGGGCCTGATCCGCGCCCTGGGCTTTTACACCATCGTCAATGAAGGGCGGTGTCATGTCTATGTGCTGTTCGGCAAGGTGGCCGCGGTGATTGACGAACCCGGCATTCATTTCCTCTGGTTCAAACTGGGGTTAAAAGCGCCGATCGTAAACTGGGCGGGACGCTGCTATGTGGTGGACATGCGGCTCGACCAGCAGTACCTGCGCAGCCAGCCGGTCAATTCCGAGGAAGGCGCGCCCATGGGCATTGGCATCTGGTACGAAATGTACATCAGCGATCCGGTCGCGTTTATATTCAAGAACGCGGATCCCCGGGGCTCGCTGGCGGCCAATGTCAGCAATGCCACCGTCCGTTGTCTGAGCAACATGCCGTTGCAGGAAATGCTCGAAACGCGCCACACCATGAGCCAAACCGTGCGCCAGGATGTCTCCCCCAAGTCCAACGAATGGGGATACCGGCTGGGCTCGGTTTACATTCGCAAAGTGCACTTCCGGGACACGGGCATGATCAAGCAGATCGAGGAAAAGGTCGTCAACCGCCTCCGCCAGGTGACCTCGGCCATCAAACAGGATGGCGCCAACCAGGTCAGCATCATCACCAGCACGGCCGAACGCCAGGCGGCCATCGAATTTGCGAAGGCCGCTGCCATGCGGCCGTCGATTGTCGGCGCCGCCCTCAAGGAAATCTCCCGGGATCCGGCGGTGCTTCGGGCCGTATTCGACATCCGGGAAGCGCAAAACATCATCGACGGCGAGGCCCGCATCACGCTGGTGCCGGAAAACTCCGGCATCCTGGCCCCGTTGCTGGCCGCCGCCCCGCCGCGCGCGCCAGACAAACCGGCCACTGCCGCCGCGTCAGCTTGAGCCCTGGATCGTCGCACGCAGTTTAATGTATGAGAAGGCTCAGGACTCCTGATCCCGCGCCTAAAGAGTCGGTATTAGGAGGTAGTTCGTTTTGGATTAAGGAGTTGTGAATGTTTTTCGAAAACGCAGCAATGCGGCTTTTGCGGTCATTTGTTGGCGTTTGCGGGTACAAATGAGTACAAATTTTGAGGGCAACGCGCGGTTTTAACGTGCAAGGTGTGGAACGACAAACTCCGCCGATCTTCCTGATTCATAATCTGGCCCCGTTGCTATTAAACTAGGAATTAATTCGCAGTTTGTCGGCCAATATC
>JADGRT010000035.1 GCA_017880715.1 Verrucomicrobiia bacterium
ACCGGCCGTTGCTGGACCAGCAATGCCAGGTATCGGCTTCGGGGCTGTTGATCTCCAAGCGCCGAAACTGGCGGTTGGTTAAAGTCATCAGATACAAATCGCTGCTCGGTTGATAAATCGGGAAGCTGCCGTACTTGAACATGCAGAAAAGCAGAAAACGGCCGTCCGGAGAAACCCGCGGCTGGGCCGTGCTCAGGCCGGTTTCCCTCGCCGAAACCAGGGTCTCGACTTCGCCCCAGACATCCTTTTCCAAATCGTAAGGGATGCGCATCAAGTCATAGCGAATTTCCTTGAGGCGTTCCGGAGGCAATACGGGAGCGCTGCAAAAATAGAGGTGCTTGCCATCCGGGGACCAGGACGGCCAGGTTTCCTGGCGGTCGCGCCGGGCAATGGCGGGCGGAATCACGATCCGGTTCTGATCGACCCGGTAGATGCCCAGGTTGGACTCGGCATCATACACGTCGCGCGTCTCGCCGGCGGTGTGGTACAACAACGAGAGCTTGTTGGCGGAATAGGCGATCAGCCGCCCGCTGGGATGCCACGACATATAACCGGCGGTGCGAATCACTTTGGTCACCTCGTTGCTCTGCACCAGCAGCATGGGATGACCGCCGGATTCACTGCGGATGTGCAACGCCATGGGTTCGGGCTGATGGTTCAAAAACGTATGGCAATTCACGCACCCGTGCTGAAAGCTCCGATTATGCAACACGACCGATTCTTTATAGGTGGACAAATCGCGCTGGTAAATGCCCAGGTTGACATACATGTTGTACAGCGGTTTTAAGAGGCGATACACCAGATGGCCATCGATCGGTTCGCGCGCCACCGTGTTGGTGATGGTGGTGAACTGAATCCAACCGGAGGCCTGGTTTTTCACGGAAATATCCACGAAGATATTCGAGCCGGCATTGGCTTGAAGCATGGCCCGCCAGGGTTGGGGAGGAATAACGACGCCGGGGCTGCGACTGGCGATTTCAATGGGATTCCCCTGGGCCGCGTGAATCCGGACCCGGTACCTTTGCCCGGGCTCTTCGATCTTAAAATTCAGGGGCGCAAAGTTGGGGGGGATGATCACACCGCTGTAGTCGGGAAAAAGGCGCGCCGCTTTGGACGGCACGGGCGGCAGGTTGGTCTCGGCAGCCAGCGGAGCAAAAGCGGCCGCCATCGAAAGGCCGAGGCAGCCAAGCCGGTGAATCCAACGCTTCATGGATTCACCTCCCGGGCAGAAGTTCGTTTTCTGAAGGTTTCCTCGTAAAGGCTGTAATACCAGTAGGTGTCTCCCACCTCCCGAGCCATGATGGCACGAGCCGCCTCGGCGTTGCCTTGGAATGAGGTCAGGATCTCCAGGAACCGTTCGAATCGTCGCTGGATTTCCGGGTGAATGGTCCGTCCACGCAAATTGACCGTCTGTTTGGATTCCAGCAAAACATGCCGCTGATAGGCCAGCAGGGCCTCCTGCAGATGGCGGGGCAACTCCGGAATGTTATAAGTGGCCAGACGATCCAAATGCGGCACGATGTTTTCCGGTTTCATGGACAGAAGGTAATGGGCCATGAGGTATTCAAAGGCCATCCGGTTCCGGGGATTGGCCTGCAGCAACTGCAGCAAAAGCAGCGCCGGCGGCGAGCCGCCCGGTTGATCCGTGGTCACTCTTAACGAACGAAGCCGTGCCAGCTCGGCATCTTCGGCCAGTTTGGGATCGCCGTCCAACCGCCGGAGATAATCGTCCGCCCATCTTCGATGAAACGGATTTCGGCGCAACAACCCCAGAAACGTGCGGGCGGCTTGATATTTTTCCTTGATAATATTTACTTTTGCCAACAACATCAGAATATCCGGACGGTCGTCCTCTTCCTCAAGCGCTTCGTGCGCCCAGTGCTCGGCCACGTTGACCTGGCCCAGCTCCAGCCAGGTCGCGCTCAGGGCGCGGCAGATTTCAATCCCCCTTTCAGGACCGGGCAGCAGGCCGAATTCCCGGCTCTGGCGGTAGCAGAACAAGGAATCCAGCAATTGGCCGCGATGATAAAGCGCGCGGTTGATGTTGAGGCGCGACGACGCGTTATACCGCTCCAACCGGGAAGCCGCTTGTAGGACTTCGTCCCATTGCTCCCGGCCGGCATAATAATCGACTTGGATCAAAGCCTTGCGGTTATCGTCGAACGTTCGAAAAGCTACGACCATCGCCGCCAACAACCAACACCATCGGATCCCGCGATAAAGCCGGTCGGATCGCCCTAACACCCGCATCCGTTCCCGGAACGAAAGTCGCTGTTTGCGAACGGGCTTGTCCTTGGCCAGGGGTGCCGGCGCCCGAGCGGCCCGCCCGCCCAATGCGCCGAGCAAGAGTATGGCGAAAGGATAAAACAGGTAGGCCGCCATCGTCAGCTTCCAGCCATCACCCCAAGGAAGCATGAGTTCGGCCGGTCGAACGGCCGCCCAGTTCGCAAACCACGCGGCCAGCAGCATTCCTGAAACCAAGCCAACCGCGCCTAAAACCCAGCGGCGCCTTGCCACCAACTCCAGCAAACCTCCCAACCAGACAAAGAGCACGGCCGGCACGATGCCGGCGGCGTAAATCAGAATCCCAGCCAGAAGGTAAAAACAGGCGAGCCGCAACCACGGATTGCGAAGCGGGAGGGTGAAATACGCCACCGCCGCTCCCAAAGCCGCCAGGAGCCCGGTGCTGGTTTCCAGCCACGGATAATCATAACGAATGGCCAGGAGAAAAAGCAAACCGGACGGGACCAAGTCCACCATCGCACCGCGCGCGGAATCGCCGCCGCCTCGCTCCGAAGTGAAAACCTTTTTGTCCACCGGCTTTTCTTTCAGCGTGGCTGTGGATTGGATGTCCGCACGCTTTTCCGGTTGCTGGAGAATGCGTTCGCGAGCCGGAAACCGGGACGTTGACTGGCCGGCCATGCCCAACAGCCGGCCGGTGGCCAGATAGATTGCGAAAAGGATCGCGGTGGCAATCAGGGCGCCCGCCCAGGGGATTTGGCTAAACTGCGCCAGAAATCGCGCCCCATATTCCAACCAACCGCCCGGTTTATCCCAAAACCCAGCCAGAAACGGTTTCCCCAAAAGGAAAATCGGCATTCGATAATGATACTGAAGGGCGGGATTGACCCACCACCCAATGAACACAAACGAGAAAAGAAAAAAGACGGCCGTGCCAACGGTGTTGGCGCCAGCGGCCGAAAGCCGTTTGACGATCCGCGAGGTCACAACATCATGCCTTATACAAGGGCCATCCCGCCGGCTGGGAGAATGAAATGAGAACCTGCCGAGTCCTCGTAGTCTCTTAACCCTTTCTTTTAGGCTTCAGAGTCTTTCCCACGTTCCAAGCATCGCCCAATTTTTTTCCGATGCTCCAATAATGATTATCGTGCATGGAGAACACCAGGGGATCGATCTTCCGCATGTCCGGCAAACCCTGGGACAGGTACTTTTCCTCGGCATACGACTCGATCACCTCGCCCACAAAAATCTCGTTGGTCCCGCCGAAATCGAGCACCGCCACCAGCTTGCACTCCAGGTTGAGGGGACACTCCTCGATCATCGGCACGTTTTCCAGCACGCCATAAAAAACCTTGAACAACTTGGCCTTGTCGCTGGTTGCGCTCGAGCTCAGCCCGCAATAATCCGTCACCTGCATCATGGCGGTCGAAGGCAAATTCAGGCTGAAGGCTTTGGCCTTGCGAATCGCCTCGTTGGAACGATGCCCCTTGCCCGAGCCAAAGGCAATCAGCGGCGGCTGATGTTGCACCACCCCGCAATAGGCAAGGGTGGCAAAATTCGGTTGGCCATTAATTTTGGATCCCAGCAGGACCGTGGGCATGGGATACAAAAATGTTTTGGCGCCCAGTTTCGTTTTATTCATAAGATCTCCACTCCTCATCGCACGATCAAACAATATAACAACAACAACACCCCCGTGGCCACCACCAGCGCGTACGTCTGCAGATTCCCCGTCTGCAGCAACCGCAGCAAACGCCCCGCGAGTTCAACGGTCCCGTGAACCCCGCGCACCAGGGTGCCGGCCAGGATCCAACGGTCCAACCCATCGACTACCGTCGCCAAAGCATCCTGGGTGTAAGCGATGATTTTGGCATAAAGTTCGTCGAAATAAAACCGCTCCCGCATGGCTTGGGCGAAACCGCCCAGCAATCGCGGCAAGGGATCTGTCTTCGCCTCCCGATACAATTGCCAGGCCGCAACGAAACCAACACCCACGGCGACCAAGCCCGCCCAAGCCGGCAACGGTGCTTGAGCGAAAGGCGCCACCAGCCGGTGCAGCCAGGAAGCGGCTTCAGCGGACCGGCCATGGCTAAAATAACCGGCTAGGTAATGGTCGATCCCAAAAAACCCGGCCAGCGCGCTGGGAATCGCCAGGGCAATCAAAGGCAGCGTAATGATCCGGGGCGACTCCTGGGCATGATTGACCGCCGCGGACCTGGCCGATCCGCCAAACGCGACCCATACCAAGCGGAACATATAAAGAGCCGTCAGCATCGCTACGCCTACGCCTAGGCCGAACAAGACAAACTGTCCGTGCTCGAAAGCCGCCGCCAGAATTGCATCCTTGCTGTAGAATCCGCTGAAAGGCGGGACCCCACACAAAGCGAGCGTCCCAATCAGAAATGTCCAGTAGGTCAGTGGCATCTTTTTCGCAAGTCCGCCCATTTTCCAGATATCCTGCTCGTGGTGCAGGGCGAGAATCACGGAGCCCGCCCCCAGGAAGAGCAGCGCCTTGAAAAAGGCGTGCGTAGTCAGATGATACATCCCCTGCCCCGGTCCATTCACTCCCACCGCCATGACCATGTAGCCCAATTGCGAAAGCGTGGAGTAAGCCAGGATTCGTTTGATGTCATTTTGTTGAACCGCCATGAGCGCCGACAGCAAGGCGGTGATGCCTCCGATCCACGCAATGACATCCAAGGCCGACACCTGTAACCACGCGATGTCGTCCGGCCATTGCGGGGCGGCCTGAAAGAGGAAAAACACCCGGCAAAGCATGTACACGCCCGCCGCCACCATGGTCGCCGCGTGAATCAGGGCACTCACCGGAGTCGGCCCTTCCATGGCATCCGGCAACCATACATGCAGGGGAAACTGGGCGGATTTACCCATTGCCCCGCAAAAGATCAACAATCCCGCCACCGTGGTCAGCGACCATAGCGCATGGGGATTATCCGCCAGCTTGCCCTGCAGGGTTTGAAAATGAACCGAGCCGAGCACGTTCCACAAAATCAGGATGCCGATCAAAAACCCAAAATCGCCCAGTCGATTCACTAAAAAGGCTTTCTTAGCCGCATCCGCCGCCGCTGGACGCTCGTGCCAAAACCCAATCAACAGGTAGCTGGACAATCCCACCAGCTCCCAAAAGATGAACATCTGCACAAAATTGTTCGCCAGCACAATGCCCAGCATGGAGAAGGTGAAGAAACTCAGGCATGCAAAAAAACGCGGCACGCTGCGGTCCCCGCGCAGGTAGCCCCACGAGTAAATATGAATCGCGCCACCCACCCCGGTCACAATCAGCAGCATCAGCAGGCTCAACGGATCCAAACGAAAGCCCAAGTCGATTTTCAGATCGGCCACGCTCAGCCAATTAATATACCATTCGGGTGGTTCCGGATGGGAGGAAAAGTGCCAAAAAAGCGCCAGGCTTAAACCAAAGGCCGCCCCGATGGCGCCGATGGACAGTTGCGCGCTGCGGGCCGGGCTGCGGAGCGCGAACAGGGTGATGCCCACCGCCGCCGCCAACGGCAGAAAGAGAATCAGCCAGAGGAATAGGATTAAGATCGGGTGCATGCCGTAATTCGATCTACAATTTCATGGTGGCGAAATCTTCCGCCTGGGTGCTCTGCCGCTGACGGAACAAAGCCACCATCAAGGCCAGCCCCACCGCCACTTCAGCCGCTGCCACCGTGACGATGAAAAAGACCATCACCTGCCCGTCAAGATTCCGATTGAAATGCGAAAACGCGACCCAGGCGAGATTGGCGGCGTTGAGCATCAGCTCCAGCGACATATAGATCAGCAACACGCTTCGCCGCATCAACACGCCCAGCAATCCCACGCAAAACAGCAGGGCGCTGACGACCAGGTAATGGTATAACGTAATCAGGCGGCCTCCTTCCGGCTTAGAACTATCACGCCCACCATGGCTACCAGTAACACCACCGAGACCACCTCGAAGGGCAACAGGTAATCGGTGAACAACAACCTGCCCAATAAGGCCGTGCCTCCCTCGACGGGCGCGCCCACCGCGGGCGGTTGTGTCTTTAACGCGCTGAGCAGCCGCAACAACAGAGCGGCCAAAGCCCCCGTCACCAAACACGCCGCGGCGGCCAGCAGCCAGTGAAAGGCACGCCTCGGCAGTTCATGCGAGCCCATTAGCATGATCACAAACAGGAAAAGGACAATGACGGCCCCCGCATATACGATCACTTGCACGGCCGCCAGGAAAAAGGCCCCTAACAACACGAATAATCCCGCCAGCGACAGGATGGTCATAACCAAAAACATCGCGCTCGTCACCGGATTGCGACTGAACGGATTGGCCACCACCAGGAGACCGCACCCCAGCGTCAGCGCGGCCAAGCTGTAGAAAAGGATCTCGTTCATTTGTGTTGCCACTTCTGAATGGTATCCTGATGAGTCCCCCCCAGGGCGAGCAGTTTTTCTTGGTTGAAAATCAGCTCGTCACGGTGGCTTCCTATCAGCGCATAATCTCGCATCAGGAAAATGGCCTCCTCCGGGCAAACCTCCTGGCAATACCCGCAATAAATGCAGCGCAGCATGTTGATCTCGAATTCCTTCGGCGCCTTTTCGACATTGCCCGTCTCGGGATTCGGTTGCGGCCCCGGCGGCGTAATCTGGATCGCCTTGGGCGGACAGACGAACTCGCACAACTGACAGGAGACGCACTTGGTTCGTCCCGCCTGGTCCTTCACCAGGTACGGCGCGCCACGATACCCCTCCGGCACCACCCATTTTTCCTCCGGGTACTGCATCGTCACCTTCCGCTTGAAAAAATGACGCACCGTGACTTTAAAGCCGCCGATAATGGCCGGCAGATAAAGCCGCTCCCAGAGAGTCAGGGGTTTGCGTTCAACAATCATTTGTACGGTGTCAATGGCCTGCTAGGCCTCGTTCATCCCTCAACTTTTCATCCATAACCAAACCGCGATCCCCACGATATTCGCCAGCGCCACCGGGATGAGTCTTTCCCACCCCAGTTTCATCAACTGGTCATAACGAAACCGCGGCAGCATCCAGCGGGTCCAGATCATGAAGCTCACCCAAGCCGCTACTTTCCCCAAAAAGATACCGACCTGCAGCAAGCCCACCCACAGATTCGCCGCCGGCCGATCCAGGCCAAACCACGGGAGGGTCCAGCCACCCAGAAACAGGGTTACGATCATCGCCGACACCGCGATCATGTTGGCGTATTCCGCCATGAAAAACATGGCGAATTTCATCGAGCCGTATTCGACGTTGTAGCCGCCCGCCAGCTCGTTCTCGGCTTCCGGCATATCGAACGGCGTGCGGTTGGTCTCGGCAAAAGCCGTGATCCCGAACAGCACAAAGGAAACCGGCAGCTTAAAGGCGAGCCAACTGAACAGCCCGTGCGACTGGTAATCGATGATCCGGCTCAAGTTCAAATCGCCCGCCAGCATAAACACCGGAATGACCGCCAGACCCATGGCGATTTCATAAGAAATCATCTGGGCCGTCGAACGAATGCCGCCTAGAAACGGATACTTGGAATTGGCGGCGTATCCGGCCAGCACAATTCCATACACGCCCAGCGATACGATGCCGAAGGTGTAAAGAATGCCCACATTCAAATCGGCAATCACCAACGGCTGCGATCCCAGCCGGGAGCCAAAGGGAATCACGGCCAGCGTCAACAGGGCCGGGATCATGATCAGGGCCGGTGCGAGCCAGAAATAGATTTTGCGCACATGGCCCGGAACAAAATCCTCCTTTAGAAAGGATTTCACTCCGTCTGCCAGCGGCTGCAACAGACCCAGCGGTCCAACCCGGTTGGGCCCGATGCGGTCCTGAATGCAGGCCGCCAACCGGCGTTCCAGAATTACCGTATAAGCCACCAGCGTCAGCAAGGCCACGACCGCCACCCCCACCTTCAGCGCGCTGAACAGCAGGAATTGCCACGTCGGATCCAGTTGATTAAGCCATGTCATATCGATCAGGTTTTTAAGACCTCCACCGCGATCCCCTGCCCCAGGTCGCCCAAGCCGGCCCAGGTAATGCCCTGGAAAGCCACTGTCTCTTTGGCCATCCGGTTGAACAATCCCTCGACCGTTTGCGGGAATTGCTCCCCGGTAACGGCCCGCACCAGTTCGACCAGAAATTCGGATTCGGGCCGGGCCTGGCCCGGCGGTTCGACGGCTTTCAGGAATTTTTGCACCCGGCCTTGGGCATTGGTAAAGCTGCCTCGTTTTTCGGCATGAGCGCAACCCGGCAATAAAACGTGCGCCCGTGGGGTCGTCGCATTTGGCAAAATATCGCTTATAATCAGGTTCTCCAAACGACCCAGCAACGCCGCGCCCAGGTGTTTCGTCGCGTCTTCACCCAGCACCACCAACGTGCGAATCTCGCCACGCCCAATGCCCTCGGCAATTTTTGGCAATTTCGCCCCGATCCGCTCGGCGGCGGCGCCCATGATGGAGCGCGGACATTCCTGTCCGCTACGGGCCAGTTGAACTCCCGGGCCGACAAGCATGTCGGCGCTCCCGACCGCAGCCGGGGCCGTATCGGAAGTTACGGGCAAAGCTGAACGATCAAGGCCGAACATGATCGCCGCCCCAAGGCGGTTCGGATTTTTATCCGCGTTCACCAGCCAGGCGTCGCCCTCGCCGGTGCGCGGCGCCGAATCGGCCATGGCGCCCAGTTTTCGGGCCAGATGACGGATGAGAAACAGCTCCTCATTCGTCTGGCGCGCCGACGCGATGAACGCGATCGAGCCCGGAGCCGCTTGCTTCAAACGTCCAGCCGCCTCCTGAATCGCTTCGGGCCATGTTCTCAGTTGCATCTGCCCCTGGGCATCCCGCACCTGGCATTGGGTCAACCGATCGGATCGTCCGATCCATTTATAATTCAAGCGCCCGCTATCGCACATCCAGCAGGAGTTGACCCGGTCGTTCTGGCGGGGCACATAGCGGTAGATTTTATTCTCGCGTGAACCGATGAGGAGGTTGCAGCCCGTGGCGCAACTCGTGCAGACGCTCTTGGTTTCCTGGAGAAACCAAACTCGCATCTGGAACCGGAAATCCTTGGAAGTCAACGCGCCCACCGGACATATATCCACGGTGTTCAACGTATAGTTATGGTCGAACGGACGCCCGGGATAATGGGTCAGGGTGCTATGGCTGCCGCGCTGGACAATGCCCAGCGCGTCATCGCCCGCCAGGTCGCGCGTGAACCGAATGCAGCGCGAGCAAAGAATGCAGCGCTCGTCGTCCAGGACGATGCGCGGACCCAAATCCACTTGTTTGGGCTTATGAACCTTCTCATCCACCGACCGGCTCGCCGCCTGGCCGTATTCCACCGAATACTCCTGCAGCTTGCATTCGCCCGCTTGATCGCAAATCGGACAATCCAGCGGGTGATTGAGCAGCAGAAACTCCAAGACGCCCCGCCGCATCGCCTCGACGGCGGGGGTGTTCGTGTAAATCTCCATGCCTGGAGACACGGGCGTGGCGCAGGCAATCGCCGGACGGGGAGATTTTCGAATCTGCGGCGTGCCGTCCGGATTGAGTATGGGTTTGCGATCCGGTCCCAACGCGGGAGTGCCAAATTCCACCAGGCACATGCGGCAATTGCCGGCCACCGCGAGCTTGGCATGATAGCAATAGTGCGGCACCGTCACGCCCGCGATTTCGCAAGCCTGGATCATCGTGGTGGCCACCGGTTGGCCCGTCAACGGATGGGCCGTGGTCTGGGGCACCGCCAGCCACCGGCCATTAACCGACACCGACAGGGTCTTCACGACCGGAACTGCCGTCGTAGAATGGTTCGTCACGACGCTCATGGCTTCAACGGTTCTGGTTCTTCGGGCTCGGCGGCCGCTCCTTTGGCTTCGAAGTCATTCTTGAATTTTGCCACAAAACTCTCGACTGGCCAGGCACACGCCTCGCCGAAGGCGCAAATGGTCTTGCCGCCCGAAATCTGGCCGGCGATACGCACCAGCTCCGACGCGTCCTGCGGGCGCCCCCGGCCGCTGTTCAGGCGCTGCAAAATCTTGCTCATCCACAAAGAGCCCTCGCGACACGGCGTGCATTGTCCGCAACTCTCGTGCGCGTAAAACTCGCTAATGTTCGCCAGCACTTCCACCACGTCGGCGGAATCGTCCAGGACGACCACCGCCCCGGAACCGCACATGCTGCCGGCGGCGGCCAGCGATTCGGCATCGTAAGGCAAATCCAGCAGATCGACTTCGCGGACGACTTCTTTGCCGTCCGCTTGCCGGTGCTTGAGTTTGAATTTTTCACCGGCTTTTAAAACCTTGGCCGAAGAGCCGCCCGGTATCACGGCCTTCAGTTTCCGTTTCTCCCGCAAACCGCCGGCCAGGTCGTTGATGAGCTCGCCCAAGGTTACTTTGCCGATTTCAATTTCGAAATAGCCGGGGTTCTTAACCTGGCCGCTGACACACACGATGCGGGTCCCCGGATCGTTGGGAGAACCCAGCTTGGCGTACTCGGCGCCGCCCATGGCCATGACGTGTTTCACCGCGCAGAGCGTCTCCACATTATTGACAATCGTGGGACACTGGTAAAGCCCCAGCACCGCCGGGAAATAGGGGGGTTTAATCCGGGGATACGCCCGCTTTCCTTCCAGCGATTCGATCAACCCGGTTTCCTCTCCGCAGATGTACGCCCCCGCGCCGCGATGGACATAAATCTCCAGGTCATAGCCGGATCCTAGAATATTCTTTCCCAGAAAATGGTTCGACCGCGCCTCCGCCAGGGCGCGATTCAAAAGGCGCGCCCCTTCCATAAACTCTCCGCGAATATAAATATACGCCAGTTGCACCTGGTTGGCGTAACCGGCGAGGATCATCCCTTCGAGAAGCTGGTGGGGATCTTTGTGGATGATCTGCCGATCCTTGAACGTGCCCGGTTCGGACTCGTCAGCATTGCCGATCAGATAAATCGGTTTGCCGGATTTGTGGTCGATGAATCCCCATTTGACGCCGCAGGGGAAGCCGGCCCCCCCGCGACCGCGCAAACCGGATAGCTTGACCTCCTGGCGAATCTTATCCTGCCCCGTAATCGTCCGGCCATCAGAACTCGAAACCGGCGCCAAACTCACCGCCTTTTTTAAAACCTCGTAGCCACCATGGCGCAAATAGCATTCGAGGTCCGGCGTGTAGCCGGGCTGGTCGAGATGCTTCAAGATGAGACGAAATTCCTGCGCCATAACAAGTTCAAATCATAGCCCATTTCCGAGGCGATTCGCTAAAAACGCGCCCGGAAGGCTTGACTCCAAAATCAGATTCAATAAAGATGCCGCATACGGTTTGCCGAATGGTGTAACGGTAGCACAGCAGACTCTGGATCTGTTTGTCATGGTTCAAATCCATGTTCGGCAGCCATTTTTTCGGCCATCGCCTCGGTTACCTTCTCATAAAACCGGTCATTGCACATCAGGACCGGCGCGGCGCCGCAGGCTGCCAGGCATTCCACAAATTCCACCGTGCATCGACCATCCGGTGTCGTTTGGGGCCCAGGTTGGTGACAGTCGAGTCCCAGTTTTTCGCAAAAGAGCTGGTGCAATCGATAGGATCCCGCCAAGGCGCAGCTCAACGTCCGGCAGATCTTGAAATGCAGCTTACCCACCGGCTGCTGGCGAAACATCGGATAAAACGTCACCAACTCGAGCACGCTGATGGGTTGTAGCCCCAAACGCGCCGCCGTCCATTCCATCGCTTCCGGCGTAATGAACCCGAAGTGATCCTGCAAGGCGTGCAGGAACATGACCGCCGCACTCCGCTTCTCCGGATAGTGCGTCAGGAGTTCGTCGAGCTCGGTCTCAAGTTGGGCTGGTACGGTGAATGTCATCGAAAAAAATGATGTGAATCCTGCCTCGCCTCACCGGTCGCATTCGCCCATCACAAAATCCAGCGAGCCCACGATCGCCATCACATCGCTGATCATCCGGCCCTGGAGCAGGAACGGCAGCAGGCTCACCGCCACAAAGGATGGCGACCGTATCTTCAGCCGGTACGGGGTTCCCCCACCCTGACTGCAAATGTAAAAACCCAGCTCGCCTTTCGGATTCTCCGCTCCAAAATACACCTCCCCCGCCGGCGCGTTCACCCCTTCGGTAACCAGCATAAACTGATGGATCAGTTCCTCCATCCGCGTCAGGACCTTGCCCTTCGGCGGTAAAACCACCTTGCCATCCGGAACGTTAATCGGGCCTTCCGGCAACAGGTCCAGACATTGATGCAGCAGCCGAATGCTCTGGCGCATCTCTTCCATCCGCACCAGGTAACGGTCGTAGCAATCTCCCGTTGTCCCAACCGGTATTTCGAAATCCAATTGTGGATACACCAGGTAAGGATGCGCCTGGCGCAGATCGTACTCGACGCCGCTGGCGCGCAAATTGGGCCCCGTAACCCCGTAGTCAATCGCCTCTTCCCGTGACAACACGCCCACCCCCTGGGTGCGGTCGATGAAAATCCGGTTTCGCGTTAACAAGGTTTCCACCTCGTTGATCGTCACGGGAACTTCCTGTAAAAACTGCCGCAATTGATCCGTCCAACCCGGCGGCAAATCACGGGACAGCCCGCCAATCCGGGTGTAGGTCGTGGTAAAGCGCGCCCCGGTCAATGCCTCGATCAGATTGTAAATCTTCTCGCGCTCGGTGAAGGTATAGAGGAAAACGGTCATGGCCCCGCAATCCATGGCGAAACAGCCCAGGCCCAGCAAATGCGACGAAACGCGCGCCAATTCACAGCAAATCACCCGAATGAACTGGCAACGCGGGGGCAGTTGCCGATCGATGCCGAGCAATTTTTCAACCGCCAAGGCATAGGCCACGTTGTTGGCCAAGGGGGCTAAATAATCCAGTCGATCCGTGTAGGGGATGAACTGGGTGTAGGTCATGTTCTCGGCGATTTTTTCATCGCCACGATGAAGATAGCCCACCTCCGGCGTTGCCCGCGTGATCATCTCCCCATCCAATTCCAATACCAACCGCAACACGCCATGCGTCGCCGGATGCGACGGTCCCATGTTCAACACCATCGGCTCGCCCGGCGCCGCCTCCAAGGTCGTTTCCAACCTGCTCATCGTTCCTCCTCCGGTGTTCGAACCCGGGGTTCCCGCTCCCCGGCATCCCGTCCCCCCGGCTGGGTCACAAAGGGACCTCCCTCCAAGGGCGCCGGCCGGCTAAACGCTACCTCCGGCACTTGGGAACTCCTGCCCGACAACGGAAAATCCTTGCGCAAGGGATGATCGGGATACCCCTCCCACATTAGCACCCGTCGCAGATCGGGATGCCCGGCAAACTTGA
>JADGRT010000324.1 GCA_017880715.1 Verrucomicrobiia bacterium
TGATTGGGGTCAGTATGGCTGGCACCTTGATTTCCGCTGCATTGCAGCTTACCCAGGCGGAATGGCGCCGGCCGGTCACCCGGATTGCCGAATCGCTGACCGTTTTCGGTCTGCTTGTGGCTTCTTTACAACTTCTTTTTGATATTGGTCGCCCCGAACGGCTGGTTAACATCATCATCTATGGTCGGCTGCAGTCTCCACTCCTTTGGGATGCCAATTCGCTGACCCTCTATATTCTCGCCAGCATGTTTGCCCTTTACCTCCAGCTTTTACCCGATATCGCTTTACTGAGAGATAACCTGTCTACCGATGCGCTGCCCTGGCAGAAATTCCTTTATACCAGGCTGTCCCTGGGTTGGAAGGGAAACCGCACCCAATGGTCGCGTTTAGACAAAGCTATCACGACTGTTTCGATCCTGATCATCCCGATCGGTGTTTCACTGCACACCATCACCTCCTGGGTTTTCTCGACCACATTGCAGCCAGGCTGGAAATCCACAATCCTCGGGCCTTATTTCGTCGTCGGAGCAATCTTTTCAGGCATCGGTATGCTGTTCATCGTGATGACCGTGGTGAGCCAATTGCTTCATTTAGAGAATTATATTACGGAAAAACATTATCACCTGATGGGGTGGCTTTTTATCGTAATGAGCGGGTTGTGGTTTTATTTTACGTATACTGAAAATCTTACCATGATAGCTGAACAGGAAAGCCTGGAATTTCCCGTCCTGGCAAGTAAACTGTGGGGCGATTTTGCCTTGAGCTTCTGGGGAATGGTGGTTCTTATGGTCGTCGCGACCTATATCATGGTCGTTCCAAAGCTCCTACCTTCCGGAATACAAAAAATATTTATATTCCGGCCCCGTTTTTCGGCTGCCTCAACTGGATTGGCGTTGATATTGGGGGCATTGATTCTTTATCCGCGGTTCATTCCTTACCCGGCGTTCCTGTCTGATCCCAAGACGGCCACTTTGGCCTGGGTTTTGGTATTCCTGCTCTTGCTAATCGCTGGACTGGGTATTAGCTTTTGGTTGAAGCGCCACACTGCGATCACGTCTGTCATCGCAGGCGCGTGTGTGGTGTTCGGCATGTGGTTGGAGCGTTGGAATATCATCATACCTACCGTAACCCATCCAAGACTCATTGCGTATCTCAATTATCAACCTACGTGGGTTGAGATCTCACTCACCGTGTCTTCTTTAGCCTTAATTGGGCTGTTGTTTTTGATATTTTTTAAGTTATTCCCCCCAGTATCCATTTGGGAAGTTAATGAAGGCCGCGTCATCGATTCCGCCCAGTCAAGAATCGAAATTCCCGCGCCCGAACCCAACCCAACCCGATCACTACGTGTCCGGGGATATAAACGTTGAAGGAGAAAAGGTATGCCCAGCCAATTTTTGACCGTCGTTGTTTCGTTGGTGATTTTCTTCGCCCTGGTACTGCCAGCCGGCATCAAACCAATTGCGCTTTCCTACATTCGCATTCTCCAGGAGCAACCGATCTTCCAGCACGTCGAGATACCCCTGCACCCGCACGTCATGCGGCGACAACAGCCCGGCCGGGCTCACAAGCGCAGCCGCCGACTGGACGGTTTCCCAATACAGGGGACCGACATGCTCACCGGATCCGTCGCGCAGCCAGCCCCAAGCCCCGGTGCTCAGGCCGCGCACGTAACAGGCGAACGGAATGACCGAATGGAAGGTGCCGTCGCGCACGGGAACCACCGGCGAAAGCGCGATGGACCGCTCGACCGCCGCCCGAAGATCCTGGCGGTACGCCTCGGCCTCGGCCGTGAGTTGGGCGCCGCCGGCGGGATCAATCTCACTCAGCGTGACCGCGAGACGCGAGAGGGAGGCCCAGTAGTAGGCTTCGCACTCGTAGAACTGCATCCACAATCCGCCGCTGTCCGGCGTCACCTCCAGCGCCGGTTGCAGCCCCTTGCCCCAGAGACGTTCGCCGCCCGGAACCATTTTCGAGAGCACCTGCCGTTGGCGCAGCATCCATTCGGCGTTGGCTTTGATCCGCGGCGCGTTGGCTTTCAGCCACTCCTTATCGCCGGTCATCCAGTAGTGCTCGGTGAGCGCCCAGCCGATGGAGCCCGGTCCAAACGCATGGACGCCGTCCATGTGGCCGCCGGCGCCTTTGGGACCCACGGCGTGCGTCAGGCACCCGTGTCCCTCCGAGAAAAGTCCATTGGGCCGGTCGGGCAGCGCCCATTCGTGATGCCCGGCCGAATTGGGATCCATCGGCAGCGACGTCCATTGATCGAATCCGTTTTCGGCAGCCTCGTGCGATCCCATCAGGTCGAGTGCCGCGAGGATCATGTAGGTCTCCGCGCCCAGGATGCCGTAGGGATAATCGTTGAACCACAGGCGGCCGTTCTTGGGGTTCTTTTCGCAGTGCCGAAGAAGATGCCAAACCCCTAAATTCCATTGGGCCGTCAGCCGCTCGGACGGAACCTGCACTTGCATGGATGGTTCCGATCCGGCGGGCGGCTTGGGATGCGGCGGCAGGTTATCGCCGCGCATGGCCGTGACGGCGCCCTCCCAGGTCTGCTCTTCATGGGCCCGGATTTGTTGACGGATGGTGCTTAGGTTCCTGGCCTTGAGTTCCTTGATGAACTCGGCCGCACTCGCGGCTTGAGAAGCCAAAGAGAACGGCGGCTCAGAGGGAGGGGCCCCCTTCTCGGCAAGGAGCGGTTCCGAAGTCCGCCGGACAAAGAACCCGTACTCGGGCGCCAGGATCGGGCCATTCTCCAAATCGGCCGCCAGGAAGGAAAAGTTGCCCGCCTTGGTCCACAAGGTCACGATGGTTCGCGCCACGTCGTCGCGCTGGCTCGTGAACGGCTGGACCCGACGCCATTTCGACGTGCCCATGTACAGAAGACTGATTTTCAGACCGCGCCGGGCCGCGCTTTTGCCTGCGGAACGCCACGAACTCGAGTCCACCGCCGTTGTACGCCCGTCGCCGTCAAGCGGGCGCAATCCGGCCGCGACGCCGTCGTAGGTTTCGATCCGCCCGCTAAAATCGTATCCGGCCATGGCCGGATCAAAGCCCCATTCGATCTCGACGTCCATTTTCTTCCAGACATCTCCCGTCAGCGCCCGCACTTCAGGAACGTCATAATCCGAGGCGATTTTGCCGTCGACCATGCTGACGACGATGCCGCAAGTGTCCTTCCCCAGATCAAAGAGGTATGTCCGGCCGTCACCGGATACCTTTGGTTTGACGTCCTGTTTCTCGGCTTTCAGATTATTCCACCACGAGCTGGCACTGCCCTGGTTGTTCAGCGTGGTAACGGCCAATTCCTCGGGAGCGGGCCGCCGTTTGGCGGAGGAGGTCCAAGTCAATTCCAGCGTCTTGACCGGGCGGATCTCCTCCCAGAGCAATCCGCACAAGGCCTGCTTGATCGCTGGAGCGTTTGCGATCAGGGGTTTGTTCAGCGCTTGGTGGGCATACTGCATCAGCAGCACCCAGCTCTCCGGCGAGTTTTGCTCGGCTTTGCGGTCCGCACGAAATTGATAGGCACTCGAGGCGATGTCCGCGGGCCGGCCCACGAGCTTTTCCGGGTTGGGCTGCTCCGCTTTCGCCAACAGAAAGGCGACGAGAACGATCGCGATTATGGACAACTTTGAAAATCCGTGACTATCGATGGGTCGGATCTGAGAGTGGCTCATATTACTTTTTCCTTGACAAGAAGAATCCTCTCCCCGCGATGAATCTGCCCGCCCTTCCATGCCGGAAGTGTATGGCCGGCCGCAGGGAAGTGTCAATATTCCGGTGCGTTCCAAAACCTCCTTGACGATCGGCCGGAAAAAACCATGCTCCCGCTCGAAACGGCTTCATACTTGGCTTGGAATCCGTGAAGCGGTTGGCTTCAATAGGAAAAAGAGCGATTCGCCGATGCGGCGGATCCGCCGGAATCCCCCTAATTCATTGATTACACGGGGGCTCTGTGGTAATAGTAATAGGCTGTTTTTCCCCAAAGGACATGATCATGGCCGAGGAAATCTCGAAACTTTACGAGCCCGCCCAACACGAAAAGCGGATCTATGAAAAATGGACGGCCGCGGACGCCTTCGCCTCGGTCCCCGACGGGCGCGCCGAGCGTTATGTCATCATGATGCCCCTGCCCAACGTCACCGGGGCCCTGCACATGGGCCACGCCATGGACAACATCATGCAGGAC
>JADGRT010000325.1 GCA_017880715.1 Verrucomicrobiia bacterium
AAGCGGGCGAGGACGCCCGCGCGCCGTTTCAGCCGCAGAGCGCGCGGCGAAAAAAGGAAGTCGCCCCCCCGTCCCTGGGCGCGATCATCTGGGCGTGAGACAAAAAAAGGCAGAAACGGCAAAAAGCCTTTTTTTTGGTGACATAATATCTAGGTTAATAGATATTACTCCCATGAATACTCCTCATCCCACTCAACTTTTCGAAAAAATGGCTCAAATCCAACGCATGGAACGCGGCAAACTGACCGTGATGCGCGAGGGTCCAGAGGGCCCCTATTACAAACTCCAAGTCTGGGAAAACGGCCAGAACCTCTCCCGCTACGTTTCCCGGGACCAAGCCACCTCCGTCCAAGCCGCCATCGACGGATATCATGAATTTGAAGCCCTGACTGAACAATACGCGCAAACGGTGATCGACCGAACACGGGCCGAACTGGCCGCCCATTCAAAAAAAAAGCAGTACCGCCTCCGCCGCAACTCCTCCAGGCTCAAGACCAGGAAATCCAGCAACTGATCACGCGCTTCCAGGCCAGCCAGCCCACTGCCGTGGACGTCCAGCAATTGGAAGTGCTGGTGCGCACGGCGATCTTCAAGCCGGCCAATCAACTCGTGGGCTATCTGCTGCAAGCGGCGGCCGACCGAATCGATGCCGCCTATCAGCCCGCCCCGGGGCAACATCGCAAGGACCGCCAGTCGATCACGGTCCAGGGCATTTTTGGCTCCTTCGAATTGGAGCGGGATTATTATTATCATGAAGGCAAGAAGTTAGGGCATATTCCGGCCGATGCGGCTCTGGGATTGGAGGTCGGCCACACGCCGGCCTTGGCGCGGTTGGTATGCCTGGAAGGAGCCGATGAGACCAGTTATCAAAAAGCCGAGAACCATTTGCGGGAAACGGGCGGCATTCCCTTTGAGGCCCGCCAAATTCAGCGGTTGGTGCAACACGTGGGGGCCGATGCTCAGCTCTGGCAGGAGCGGGAGTTTCAACCGGCCGAGGCCGAGCCCTGCGACGCGCCAGTGATGTATGTCAGTGCCGACGGCACAGGCGCTCCGATGCGCAAGTCCGAGTTGGTCGGCCGGGCGGGCAAACAGGCCGATGGCACCGCCAAAACCCGCCAAGTTTATTTGGGGTGTGTCTTCACGCAGCATGGCCGGGATGAAAAGGGCCATCCGATCCGGGACTGGGAGTCGACCACCTATGTCTCCAGTCTGGATTCGATCGATCAGTTCGGTCCGATGCTGCGGCGCGAGGCGCTGCGTCGGGGCATGGGCCAAGCGGGTAAGGTGGTGGTCCTGATCGACGGTGCCAACGGATTGGAGAACATGGGCAAGGTGTGTTTCAAGGACGAGATTCAAATCGTCGACTTCTACCATGCGATGGACCACGCCGGCGATGTGTTGCAGACCCTCTTGGGGAACAAGGGACACCCGGAGTACAAGAGCCGCCAGCGCCGTTGGGCAAAGCTCCTGCTTAAAGACGGCGTCGAAAAACTTATTGCGCAGACGCGCCAAGAGGCGGTCGCCCGGGGATGTTTGGCAGCGGTAGAGGAACAGCTGCATTTCTTTGTTCACAATGTAGACCGGATGCAATACGGCACCTTCCGTAAGCTAGGTTTGTTCATCGGCTCGGGCGTCATTGAAGCCGGCTGCAAAACCGTCATCGGTTCCCGCTGCAAGCAGTCGGGCATGTTTTGGAGTGTCCCTGGAGCCGAGAACATCCTGGCTTTTCGCTGCATCCATGCCAGTCGTCGTGAGGATGCCTTCTGGAAATTCAGGGCCAATCAGCACGCCGCTCGCAATGACTCATTACCTCTGGTGGCCTAACCAGAAGAATTTTGTCTTACGCCCTTACCCGCCGGATGGTTCGCATCTTGCTTTGCTTTTACCCGGGCCGGACCTAAGCTGGCGGGATTGTTGAATGGCTGGATTCGGAAGCTATGGCAAAAGACGTTATCCGGGTGGTTGGGGCACGACAGCATAATCTGAAGAACCTGACGTTAACGATTCCCCGCGACAAACTGGTGGTGATCACCGGATTGAGCGGGTCGGGAAAGTCGTCGCTCGCGTTTGACACCCTTTTTGCCGAGGGGCAGCGCAAATATGTCGAGTCGCTTTCCGCCTATGCCCGGCAGTTTCTCGATCAGTTGCAGAAGCCGGAAGTGGATTACATCGAGGGACTATCCCCGACCATCGCCATCGAACAACGCAGCGCCGGAGCCAATCCGCGGTCAATCATCGCCACCACCACGGAGATTTTCGATTATCTCCGGCTCTTGTTTGCGCATATTGGACAACCGCATTGCCCGGTCAGCGGCCAGCCCATCTCGCGCCAGACCACCAGCGAGATCGTCGATCGAATCCTCCTGCTGCCACCGCGCAGCCGCGTGATGATTCTGGCGCCCGTGATCAAACATCAGAAAGGCGAGTTTCGCGATGTGCTCGAACGCCTCGCCCGCGAAGGCTTTGTCCGCGCCCGCGCGGATGGTCGCCTGGTCGAGTTGAATGGGCAAACGCGCGTCAAACTCGAACCCAAACAGATCCACACCATCGAGGTCGTTGTGGACCGCCTGGTGATCGACGATAAAATCCGGGTGCGGCTCGGCGATTCGGTCGAGACGGCCCTGAAGTGGGGCGAAGGCCAACTGCTCACGCTTTACCAGATCCCCGGCCAGGAAAACCCTGCGGGAACTGCCAGGTTGCAGGCCGCTGGCAATCCGGGTTCGCGCGAAACCAGTTCGGCGGCGACCTGGCTCGAGCAGCTTTATTCCAACCGTTATTACAGTCCGGCAACGGGTTTGACCTATGAACCGCCGACGCCCAAACATTTCTCCTTCAACTCGCCGCACGGAGCCTGCCCGGTCTGTTCGGGGCTCGGCCAGAAACTGGTGCTGGACGAAAACCTGATTGTGCCCAATCCGGACAAATCGCTGGATCAAGGCGCCGTCCTGCCGTGGCGGCGGGGCGGCCAACGGATGATCGTTTATTACAAATGCCTCTTGCGCGGCGTGGCGGGGCATTACGGCCAAAGCCTCGAAGTGCCGTACCGCAATTTGCCCGACGCATTCAAACAAGTTCTCCTGCGCGGATCCGGCGAAACCGAGATCGAATTCCATTTCTGGCGGGCCGGAAAAATGAGCGCGATCAAACGCCCGTTTGAAGGTGTCATTCCCAACTTGGAGCGGTTGTATGCCGAGACCGACAGCGAATTTACGCGTAACCGCTTGAAGGGTTTCATGAGCCCGCAGCATTGCGATGCCTGCCACGGCCGCCGGCTCAAACCGGAAATTCTGGCGGTGACTCTGGGAGCCGGCCAAACCGCAGCGGGGGCCCCAGCCGGCGCGCCCCAGCGGAAGATCCCGGGATTGTCCATCATGGACGTCTGCGCCTTGTCGGTTGAGGAGGCGCTCGGTTTTTTCGCCAATCTCAAGTTAACGGAGTTTCAGCAGAAAATTGCCGGAGAAATCCTCCATGAAATTCGGTCCCGGCTTGGTTTTCTGAAAAATGTCGGCCTGGGCTATTTGACGCTGGACCGGGAAAGCGGGACGCTCAGTGGCGGCGAGGCGCAGCGCATCCGGCTCGCCTCGCAAATTGGCGCCGGCTTGGTCGGCGTGCTCTACATCCTCGACGAGCCGAGCATTGGCTTGCATCAACGCGACAACGAACGACTGCTCAAAACCCTCGCTGGCTTGCGCGACCTCGGCAACTCGGTGCTGGTGGTCGAACACGACGAGGAAACCATTCGCTTGGCGGATTATGTCATCGATCTCGGGCCCGGCGCCGGCATCCATGGCGGCCACCTGGTGGCCTGCGGCACGCCCGCGGAAATCCAGGCCAACCCCCAATCCCTGACCGGCCGTTATCTGAGCGGCGACCTGAGCATTCCGGTGCCGAAAAAACGGGTTCAACCCGTCCGCGAAAAATGGCTGACGATTTTGGGCGCCCGGGAAAATAATCTGCGAAACATTGACGTCCGATTCCCGTTGGGGACCTTGACGTGTGTCACCGGCGTCAGTGGCTCCGGAAAGAGCACGTTGGTGGACGATATCCTGCGCCGCGCCTTGTTCCGTCACTGGTTCGGTTCCAAGGAACGACCGGGCGCGCACCGGGCCATCGAGGGTTTGGATCATCTGGACAAAGCCATTGTGATTGACCAGACGCCGATCGGCCGCACGCCGCGCAGCAATCCGGC
>JADGRT010000326.1 GCA_017880715.1 Verrucomicrobiia bacterium
CGATTGTTGGGAAGGAGGTCTGCGTGTTGGCGCCATCGTGCGCTGGCCCGGCGGCGTGCCGGCGAACCGTGTCAGCCAGCGACCCAGCGCATCCTGGGATTGGATGCCCACGTTGGCGGAGCTTGCTGGCGTCCCCGCGCCGGCGCGTAGCGACGGTGTGTCGCTGTTGCCCACCCTCACCGGCCAGGGCAGGCAGCGAGAATCCACGGTATATGTTGAGTACTTTGTTGCGGGCAAGACGCCCAACTATGAGGAGTTTGAAGCCGGCCGGCGAGATCGGCTCCGCCGGCAAATGCAGGCCATCCGCCTCGGCGATTTCATCGGCGTTCGCTATAACATCACCGATCACACGAACGATTTTGAAATCTACAATATTGTCACCGATCCGAAACAGACAAAAAACGTGGGCGTCACTCATGCCAGCCTGCAGCGGCAAATGAAGGATCGCGTGCTGCAAGTTCGCCGTCCGGACGGCGATGCCAAACGGCCTTACGATAATGAATTGGTTCCCTCCGTGAAGGCTGGAAATCTGGTCAGCCATCGGCTCGATTATGCGGTTTACCAAGGCGACTGGCCCTGGGTTCCCAACTTCGAGACGCTGGTTCCCGCGAAGCGAGGTCGCGTGGCGGGTCTGGACCTGGGCCTGGGTCCGCGAGAAGGCACGTTCGGCATCCGGTTTAGCGGTTACTTCAACGCTCCCGCCGATGGCGAATACACCTTCCGCCTCGTTTCCGATGCCGGCGCTCAATTGCGGTTGCATGATGCGCTTGTGATTGACGACGATTTTAATCACGATGGTTCGGCAGTCACCGCATCCATCCGCCTTAAGTCGGGGTTGCATCCTTTGCGACTATTCTACCGGCACCAGACGGGCGCACGGGTGCTGCGCCTTGAGTATTCGGGTCCCGGAATCGAAAGACAGTCCGTGCCGACAGCCCTCTTCAGCACGGGCTCTGGATTAAAGAAATAAGACCCTAACAGCTCGTTAATAAAGTAGGAGACGACGTGCGGAGTCTCTAACCCAGCCGCTCGGAACCGTGAAGCTGGCGCCCGGCCGCTTCGACATCCGAATGGCCGCACCAGAACTCAAGCGCGAGGTGACCCCCGGTTCCGCGTACGCGGTCCGGCGCGACCGAATCGCCTCTTTCCTTGTGGCAACGCAAGCTAGCGTTTAGGGTGAACACATGTCAGGTCTTATTGCCATCGTCGGCCGGCCCAATGTTGGGAAATCGGCCCTGTTCAACCGCATCGTCGGAAGGCGCATTGCCATTGTGCACGACGAGCCGGGGGTCACCCGCGACCGCATCAGCGCCGAAGCCGAGTGGCACGGCCGGCCGTTCACGCTGGTGGACACGGGCGGCATCGGACTGTTGCGCGGCGAAAAGGCCAAGGATCCCATCGCCCTGGCGGCCTTTCAGCAGGTGCAGATTGCCATCGGCGCCGCCCAGGTCATTCTGCTGGTAGTCAATGTCCAGGAAGGCCTCGCGCCGCTGGACCATGAGGTCGCCAGCCGCTTGCGCCAGTGCGGCAAACCCGTCCTGGTGGTGGCAAACAAGGTTGACTCGCAAAAAGCCGAGCCGGACATGGACGTATTTGCCCGCCTGGGCTTCGACAAGATTTTCCCCGTCAGCGCCATACACGGCCGCGGCATCGAGCCCTTGATGGAGGCGGCGATCGACCAGCTACCCAAGCCGGCACTCCGGGAGGCCTCGGCCGGGGCGCTCGCCCATGAATCTTCCAAGCCGCCCCTGAAGCTAGCCATCGTGGGCCGGCCCAATGTCGGCAAATCCTCCATTATTAACGCCCTGACGCAATCCGAACGCGTCATCGTGACGCCCATTCCCGGCACCACCCGCGATGCGGTGGATGTGCCTTTCGAGGTGGTAACCGAAGGCGTCCGCCAGAAATATGTGCTGATCGACACTGCCGGCGTTCGCAAAGAACGGCGGGTTCATGATTCCATCGAGTTCTACAGCATCCGGCGCACGGAAGATTCCATCGACCGCAGCGATATGGTCGTGCTGATGCTGGACGCTGAAAGCGGTGTTCTGGAACAGGACAAGAAGGTGGCCGATAAAATCGTGGAATCGAGGAAAGCCTGCATCCTGGTGGTTAACAAATGGGATTTGGTGAGCCAGGAGGTGGCGGAAATCCAAAAAAAACAAGCCGTGAAAAAGCCCAAATTCCGCAAAGACGGCGCCCCCGAAACCCTGAGCACGCTGGCGGAATTCGGCAAGTGGGTTCAGGAAAAGCTATTTTTCCTCAGTTATGCCCCCGTCATTTTCACCTCCGCCAAATCTGGATTCCACCTGGATCGGCTGTTGGAGGCGGTGCGGTATGTCGGCGCCCAGTTGCAGCAAAAAATCCCGACCGCGCTTCTGAATCGCACCCTCAACGCCGCCATTGAAAACCGGCAGCCCGTGAGCAATCAGGGGCACCGCCTGAAATTCTTCTATGCCACCCAGGTTCGCCTGGCCCCCCCTACGTTTCTGCTTTTCGTCAATACCGACGAACTGTTTTCGGACTCCTATGTGAAATACTTGTCCGGTGAATTGCGAAAAGCCTTCGGCTACGAAGGATGTCCCATCGTCTTGGTTCCCAAACCGCGGCCGAAAACCATCGCCTCCATTCGCCGTCCCAAAAAGCATGCCTGAATGAAAAATGGAAAACCGTTGGCCGCCTTGCGATTGGAGAACGCTCGCGCGCGGGGAATCCGCGGCCGGGTCGGAATGCGCCCGGTCCTTTTGCCGCCGGGCCGCGGGTCGGGCGTAATTTGTTTGGAAAAGGCTATTGACTTGGGGCGTCTGTTTGCTAGCTTTTCGCTTCTTTGAGTTGAAGGTTTAATGAAAACGTATTTGCCGAAAGTGAATTTGGAACAGCGCGCGTGGCATGTGATTGATGCCAACGGCGCTATCTTGGGCCGGCTGGCGGTGCAGGTCGCCAACCTCTTGCGCGGCCGCAACAAGCCGGTCTTTACCCCGCATATGGACGCCGGCGATTTCGTGGTCGTCATTAATGCGGAGAAAGTTCGGGTGACCGGCAAGAAGGAAACCGACCGCTTCTTCATGACCTATTCCGGATGGAAGGGCGGGGAGAAGTACACCTCGATTGCCCAAACCCGCGCCAAGCAGCCGGAGCGGCTCGTCATGCACGCCGTAAAGGGCATGCTCCCGAAGAACCATTTGGGGCGCAAGTTGCTGACCAAGCTGAAAGTCTATAAAGGCAGCGAGCATCCGCACGCCGCGCAAAAACCCGCCCCGTTGACCGCAACCCATTAATTTACTATGGCCGAAGTTAAAGTTCAGGAATTCCTTGGCACGGGTCGCCGTAAAACCTCCGTGGCACGAGTTCGCCTCGCCCCGGGCACCGGCAAAGTCACCATCAACGGCCGTTCCCTGGATAATTATTTTTGTCTGGATACCCAGCGCGCCATCGCCCTGCAACCTCTGACGCTCACCGAGAATGCCGCCAAATTCGATGTCCGCGTCAATCTCAAGGGCGGCGGTCCCGCCGGTCAGGCCGGAGCGATGCGGCACGGCATCGCGCGCGCCCTGCTCGAGGCGGATGCCAATCTGCGTAAGGTGCTGAAAGCCGAAGGCTATCTGACCCGCGACCCGCGGCAGAAAGAGCGTAAAAAGTACGGCCAACCCGGCGCCCGCAAACGCTTCCAGTTCAGCAAACGCTAGACCGAATTTTCCACTCCCAAACCCCCGCCGGTTTTCCGGCGGGGTTTTTTATATCCGGAATGTCGAACGTTCAGGGTTTGGGGGAGGGCACGACCGTGAAATGGGTCACCGCGAAAACGCGCCGGCCATCGGGCCACTGGGCCTCGGCCTCCACCCAGGATGGCCCCGGTTTTTCCGGAGCGAAGGAAAACCGGGGTTCCATGGACGGTTCCCGGCCGTTCGCCTCCCAAACAACGCGCGCGTTGCTTGGATCCAGGCCGGGAACGGAAAGTGACAATGATAAGCGGGCGTTCACTCGAGGTTCCGCCGGCAAACCCTGGATCGTTGAAACGTGGGGGAAGAGGCGCACTGGGCCAGGGCGGCAACCGCTGCTGCGGTGGCGGCCGTATTCTTGGGCCAAACCACCTGGGAATCCCCGTGATCGGGCAGCACGTCAGACTCATTACAGGCCCAACGCATAGGCACGGGCAAAAGCGCCGGCGATGCCTTCATCCACGATGA
>JADGRT010000327.1 GCA_017880715.1 Verrucomicrobiia bacterium
GCCAGCACCGGCGCGCCACCCCACTGGGACCCTACCGAAGTCTTGCTGGCATCCTTCCATTGCATACCGGTGTTATCGACCTGCCCGGCGGCAATCACCAGGGCGCGGCCGCCGTTGGTGAATGAATCGCCCTCCAGCAGCGTTACGCCAAGGGTACACCAGCCCAGTTGGGTGACGCCCGGCTGCAACGTCACCTGTCCCAGGTCGAAGGAGGTGTTGTCGGCGAAGCCGGAAACGACTTTGGTGCGCGGGGCGTTCAGGGTGACCACACCTCGCCCCGCCTGGCTCAGATCCCACTTCAATTCGCCGGTGTCGGAGATCAAAAGATTTCCAGTCGGCGCCGCCGGCGGACTGGCCAGGCCGACAGCGTTGGTTCCCACCGACAGGCTCAGACGGCTGATCAAGGCCAGATTCGCGGGCACACCCAGCTTTCCGCCGTCGGCCACGCTCCAGGCCGAGCCCAGTTTGACGATGGTGTCCAGTTCCGTTTCAGGTGGCAGCGGCATGGTGAATTCCTTGATTGCCGGCGTTACATCGCCGCGACGGAACAACGCGGCCGCCAGCAGCAGGTTCGCCATTTTGGTGGGGTGCTGGGCGGTGTCAAAAAAGCCATGGAAATAGCCCATGCCCGTCGTGTCGTTGCCGCGACCGTAGTCGAACAGCCAGAAACCATCCCAGTCCTGCAACGCCCCGTAGGCCGCGATCAGCAAGGGACCCTCGGCGCCATAGTAATTGGGCGAGGGATGCTGGTATTCGGTCACGGTAAAGGGTTTGCCTTTCACACGCTGACGCGCCAGACCAGCCAGCGGGTTGCCATCTCCCAGGGTGTTCGCCATGGAAACGTTGGAAATCAGCCAGTTGGTCGAGTCCCAGGGAATGCCCGGAAACTGCGGGTGTTGCCAATAGGCGTGGCCGTCGATGACATCGAGCTGCGCCTGCACATTGGGCGGGCTGTTGGCAATGATGGTTCCGAAGATCAAGCCCGGATATCCGCATTTTTCGCGGACATGCCTGGCCATGGCAGTCCAGTAACGGCCCTCGAGCTCGGTTAGGTAACGCACCCAGTCTTTTTTAGCTTCATTGGTGACGGCGTTGGTCGAGCTGTTCTTCAGTACATTGGGGACAGTGCGGCTGGCGAGGCTGGCGCCGGGCGGCAGCACGCCCATCTGGCCGCCGGTTTGAAAACGAACATCGGCCAGCCATACGGTGACCTTTTGTGTGGCGAAACCGCCGAAGTTCGGTCGCGCGTTGGTGTCGGTGCTCGAGGCCTGGAAGGTCGCCGTAAACCGCTGCCAATTCGTGGTCAGCTTCACCGTCTGGGCGTAGCCTAAGGCGGCCCAGTCCGCATGCGCCTGCATGAGCGAGGCGTCCAGATTCACCGGTTGGCTGGCCTTGGCAAAAAAGCTGAAGGTGTAAGCCTGTCCGCCGGTAACGCGGAGGCCTGGCTGATTCAATTGCACGTACCAACTGGCGGTTCCTGCCGTCACCACCTCGATGCGGGCGGCCGGCTGACCGCTGAATTCGTTGGTGGTGGAAAAAGTCGCCGCGGCGCCGTTGTGTTGCTCCAGCGTCCAGAAGTTCACTCCGTTGGTGAAGGAGCCGTTTTTAACCAGGTTGGTTCCCAACGGTTGATCGATGGCTTTCCAGGCAGCCAACATGGCCGCATCGTTGGTGTAACGCCCCGCCAGCCAGTCGTTCCAGCGCGATTGGAGCTGGCTGACAAATACGGCCGGCATACTGTCCAGCACGCCTTCAAACCATTTCTGGATCATGCCGTTTTCATTCATGATTTCGACGAAGGCGACGGCGGGATCGCGGGCCAGCGGCAAGCCGGTGTGGCGATTGGTGGTCGTGAGGAGTTGGGTTGCATACTCCTGGTGCAACGCCAGCGCGGTGTCGTTGAAGAAGCCGACGATGTGCCGGTCCTTCCAATCCATGCTTTCGATTTCCGCCGGCAACCCGTCTGCTTTCTTGAATTCGCGGCTGACCAGCAGGTTCACATCCGAATAGACGCCGTGGGCTTTAAGTCGCGCGATGAAATAATGCAGCAGGTCGAGCTGTTGGGGATTCAACGAACGGCTGTTGCCGGCGGCGTAATTGATCAGGCCGCCGTTGAGCGCCCAGGATGGATCCATGTGATGAAACCGGACGCAGTTGAAGCCGAATTTGGCCAGGCGCGCCGCCACCACCTCCGCTTTGTTCGTCGGTTGAAACGGGGCGTCCGTGGTCAGGTTCATCCCCAGAAAACGCACCCGCTGGCCGCGCAGTTCAAAATGTCCGTTGGTACTGACGGTGACCCGGTCATTGGGACCGATCGGCTGGTTCCAACTCGATAGATCCGTGGGCCCGGGCGACGCGTCATTCCAGGGCATCACAAAGGGAATTTGTGCGGCCATGGAACTCCCGGCGCACAGGGCGATGCCAATTAAACAGGCGATGACAGGATGCATATTCTGGTAGAAGTCGTGGCAGCCGCTGGCCTCCAGTCGGCGCTTGAACTGATCACGAAGAAAATCCCTCAGTTTCATCGTTCGCCTCCCATGTCCGCTTGCGACAGCCGTGCTCGGAGGTTCATAATGGCCACGGCTTCCGTCTGGTCGTTCATCACGTAAGAATCCTTGCCGGGATGAATCACGAACAGCCGTTCCAGTTTCAAATCGTGCAACGCCGTGTGCATGGACTTCGTCATGGACGGCGCGTCCCCATACTTGAACTCGAATCCGTATTTCCGCCCGCGCCAGATCACCATCAAATCCAGTTCCGCGCCGCCGTGCGTGGCCCAGAAGTAAGCATCGCGGTCGCCGGTGATGCTCAAGACCTGTTCGATGGCGAAGCCCTCCCACGATGCGCCCAGTTTGGGGTGCGCTTCGAGATCGGCAAACGCCGTCTGCCGCATCAGGCAATGCAACAGTCCCGAATCGCGCAGGTAAACCTTCGGCGCTTTCACCTGCCGCTTGCCCACGTTCTCATGCCACGGCGCGAGTTGCCGCACCATGAACGTCGAACTCAGGAGGTCCAGATACTTGCGCATGGTTGGTTCGGATGCTCCCAGCGAACGCGCCAGCTCCGAGCCCTTCCAAATCTGCGCGTGGTAGTGCGTCAGCATCGTCCAGAATCGCCGCAACGCCGCCGCCGCGATGGTGATGCCCAGTTGCGGCATGTCCCGCTCCAGCAAGGTGCGCACGAATTCCTCCTGCCACTGCCGGCTCGCGGCATCCGTGGCGGCCAGATACGCGAGAGGAAATCCGCCCCGCCACCACAACGTCCGCCACTCGCCCTCGCCCACTTCCTCCAGATTGAAGCCCGCCACATCCACCAGCGCCACCCGGCCCGCCAGCGATTCCGACACCCCGCGCACCAGCGACGGCGATGCGCTGCCTGTCAGAAGAAACCGCGCCTTCACCGGCTTGCGATCCGCCAGCACCCGCAGCAAGGCGAACAACTCCGGCTTCCGCTGCACCTCATCCAGCACCACCAATCCTTCCAATCGTTCCAAAGCCGCCTTCGGTTCAGCCAGCCGCGCCAGCGCGTCCACGTCCTCCAAGTCGAAGAAATGACTCGGCTGCTCGCCAGCAATCTCCTGCGCCAGCGTCGTCTTGCCGACCTGCCTTGGCCCAAGCACGGAAACCACCGGAAAGCTTTTCAGCCGCTCCCGGATCGTTTCCAGATAATGTCTTCGTGTAATCATGCTTCAAATGACTTCCTTGAAAACTAAAACACCACGCTTAGGATTTCAAGGACGCTGTTTATCTAATTCCATTCCAACCCGTTCCGCGCCTGAAAAAGTCCGTTCATCTGCGAAATCGAGCGCACGATCCATCCACACCTGCAATGCGAAGCTTGATGTCGCCCGCAATGAGCAGCGCGGCACACAAGTAGCGCGTGGTGTCCTTGGATCAGCCGGATAGCCAAATGGAAACGCGAAGGTTGCAGCATGTCGGGTGTCCACCGGTTGTAGAGCAAGCTTTCCAGCCTGCCGGTTGACGGGACTTTCCAGTCCCGTGTTACCGCCTTCCTCACTGACAACTGGAAAGTTGCCAGAACCGGCAGACCAGGAGGTCCAATGCGGCTAGGATTTGATCTGCGGGTGCCGGACGGAGGCCGTGTTTTTGTCCCGGAGGGACATCATGAAAATAGCCCGGCGTTTCAACGCCGGGTGCGGACGGAT
>JADGRT010000328.1 GCA_017880715.1 Verrucomicrobiia bacterium
ATGGACATTTACGAGATCGGGGAGGTGCATGTCTCGACCAACGGGGGCAACGCGTGGATTCCGCTGGCCCAGTTTTCCGAAACTTCTGCCGGTTGGCAGGAGGAGGAAATCGATCTGACGCCCTATCTGGGACACGTGGTGCGGCTGGGCTGGTATTACGGGCTTTTCTCGCTCGACACGGTGGCGCGACCGGGGTGGCTGATCGATGATGTGTCCGTCACGGTGACCAATGTGCCGACGGGAACGGTCCTGGTCACCAACAACCTGTTCCAGGCTAACTTCACGCTCAGCGGTCCCGTTTCACGCACCGGCCAGGGCGTGAGTTTGTTGCTTACCAACGCGCCGTTGGGCGAATACACGGTGACCTTTGGACCGGTGGCCTTCTACAACACGCCGGCGGCGCAGACCAACACGCTCGACTCAACCAACACCCTCGTGTTAAGCGGCCAATACACCTTTGCCGATGCCAACTCGAATGGCATGTCCGACGCGTGGGAGATGCTCTATTTCGGATCGTTGACGCCCGGGCGCACGCCGGTGACCGACACCGATCGCGATGGCGTGCCCGACCTGGCCGAGTTTATGGCTGGCACCGACCCAACCAATGCGACCTCGTTTTTGAGTTTGTTGAAGCCGGTGAGTCTATCGAATCATGCCGTCCGGCTTTTCTGGCCAGCGGCGGTGGGACACGGCTACCGGGTGCTGGGCAGCACTAACGCGGCAAACTGGGATCCGTTAACCGACTGGATCCGCGCCTCGGTCACCAACACCTCGACGACCGTCTCCGGATTGACCAACAGCTCGTCGTATTGGTTCAAGCTGGAGGTGCGGCCGTGATGGGAGCGCGGTCAACATCCGCAAGCGGTGCAACCTCTCCGCCGGCGGGTGTGACCACCCGCGCTCCGCAGGTATGATGCGTCCATGTTGATTGCCTTCAATAAACCGTATGGCGTGGTTTCGCAGTTTACGCCGGACGGATCGCCGCATCGCTCCCTGGCGGCCTTCCATTTTCCAGCGCGGGTTTATCCGATCGGACGATTGGATGCGGACTCGGAAGGCTTACTGCTTTTGAGCGACGAGCCGGAATGGAACGAAAGGTTATTGCATCCCCGCCATGGGCATCTCCGTATTTACTGGGTGCAGGTGGAGCGGGCACCCGAGCCGGAGGCGTTGCGCCGACTGGAAAAAGGCTTGACCCTCCAGGGCCGATTGACCCAGCCGTGCCGCGCCTGGAGTCTGGATCCGCAGCCGGAGTTGCCGCCGCGCGAGCCGCCCATCCGGTTTCGAAAAAACGTCCCGACCGGCTGGCTGGGAATGCAATTGGGCGAGGGGAAAAACCGCCAGGTGCGGCGCATGACGGCGGCGGTGGGGCACCCGACCTTGAGATTGATGCGCGTGCGGATAGGCAACCTTGGGCTGGAGGGTTTGCTCCCGGGCGCGTGGAAGATATTGACAGAGGAGGAGCGCAAGCGGGTGACAGCCAAAGGATCCAAAGACCCCTTGGTTTTTTAAGTGACCTTAAAACTCAAAAAAGTAACGCGACAATAAAAAGTACGACCGTACTTTTTATTGTCGCGGCGGTGATTAACGAGATGGGCATTATTGGTCGGGTTTTGGAGCGCCGGGCTGGCGGGCCGCAGGGCTGCATCAAGCTCGCCAATCATAACGTAGCAGCCGACGTGAGTCGGCTCAAACTCTCGAATTTTGCGCAGCTTTTCGCCTGCTCGGCGGAGAATAATGATCCGGCTCACGCCGGATGCTACGAAAAAAGGCGAGCTTGAGGCAGCCCCGGGCGGGCCGCGCGTGCTGATCATTTTCCTTTCATCGCTAGGGATTCTGCGATAAAAACCGAAGGTTGTGTACCTGGAATATTATGGTTTAAGCGAGCCGCCGTTCGATATTACTCCCAATCCGCGGTTTCTGTTCTTTAGCGCGAAGCATCGCGAAGCCTTTAATCATTTGCTTTACGGTATTCGGGCACGCAAAGGTTTTGTGCAATTGACGGGCGAGGTTGGCGCGGGGAAAACCACGGTCTGCCGGGCGATGATGGAACAGTTGGGCAGCCACTTTTCCAGCGCCCTGATTCTCAATCCCGTGCTCAGCGCCGACGAACTGGTGAAATCGGTGGCGATGGAGTTTGGGCTGAAGGTCAAAGGCCTGGACCGGCTGGAGTCCCTGGCGGAGTTGAATCATTTTTTACTGGCGCAGTTGGAGCAGGGGAAGGATGCGGTGTTGATCATCGATGAAGCCCAGGATTTGACGAACGAACTGCTGGAACAGGTGCGCCTGCTGTCGAACCTGGAAACCGATGAGCGCAAGCTGCTGCAGATCGTGCTGCTGGGCCAGCCGGAGTTGCGTGACCGCCTGAACGATCACCGGATGCGCCAGCTTCGGCAGCGCATCACCGTGCGCTATCATTTGCGTCCGTTGCGCCGGATGGAGATGGGGCAGTACATTCAGCACCGGTTGCAGGTGTCCGGTTCCAAGGGCGCGCCGTATTTCACGATGCCGGCCCTATGGCGGATTTTTCAGTACAGCAGCGGGATTCCGCGGCTGATAAACGCGGTCTGCGACAAGTGCCTCCTGGCGGGTTTCGTGCAGCAAAGGGAACGCATCGATTACCGCATGGCCGGGTTGGCGATTCGTGAATTGGAAGGTAAATTAAACCTATGAGTTTGATCAATGATGCGTTGAAGCGGGCCAGTCAGGCGCAGAAAATGCGCGGCACATCCGTCGCGACCGGGCGGCCGCTGCAGCCGGTGGCGTCGGTTTCATCGCCGCGCAACCGGCGGATGATCGGGGTGCCCTTGGTGGCGATGGTCCTGCTGGCGACCACGGGCTGGTTTGCCTGGCAATGGTGGAAACATCGTCCGGCATCCCAACCCGCCCAGACAGCGGCGATACCGGCGGTGGTGAGCAAGCACGCCGAAACCAACACGGCCAGTCCTTCGACGGCCACCGCGTCCAAACCCGCCATCAATACCAACCTGGTGGTTCGGCCGGCTCCGGGCGCGGCTGCCAAACCGGCGCCAGCGGCCGGCGCGCCCTTCCCGGTTAAGACCGAGCCCGCGCCGGTCGCGACGGCCCCCCCGGCCCCCAGCGCCAACGTCGTCGCGGGGGCGCCTAAGGTCGTCTTGCCCGTGGAATTTCCGCCTCTAAAATTGCAAGGCATTTATTTTCGCATGACAAAATCGTCAGTGCTGATCAACGGCCGTCACCTCTATGTGGGGGATTCCATGGACAACGTGAAGATCGTAGCCATCGATCGCCAAAGCGTCACGGTGGAATACCAAGGGCAGAAGAAAGCGATAGCGCTGCGGTAGGATCGGAGAGAGGAGCGAGGATTGCCATATTCAGGCCAGGATATCATGATTCATTTTTGGAAGCGCCTTACCACCTCCCCCGTCGCCGTGCGGATCTTTCCGTTTGCGTTCTTTCTCGGACTGACCTTTTGCCAGGGCAAACTGGGCGCCGCGTCGGCGTATTGGATTTATGGATTGAAGACCCTGTTGGGGCTGGCGCTGATACTGGCCGTTTGGCCTTTCATCGGGGAAATGCGCTGGGCATTCAGTTGGGCGGGCGTGGGCGTGGGCGTGGCGGTGTTTGGGATTTGGGTGGGTTTGGATGGATGGTATCCGGATTTCACCAGTTTGTTGGCGGCCTGGACGGGGCCGGTGGGAAAGTGGTTGGGATTGAAACCCAGTGGGGCGGAGGCTTTGGCGCTGTGGAATCCCCTGGCTGCGTTTGGGGCGGATTCGCCTTTGGCCTGGGGGGTGATAAGCGTGCGCATCCTGGGATCGTCGCTGGTGGTGCCGCCTTTGGAGGAGGTTTTTTACCGGTCGTTTCTTTACCGTTACATCGTCCAGCCGGAGTTTCAAACCGTGTCGCTGGGGCGGTTTCACGGCGGGGCGTTTCTGCTGACGGCCGCCGTTTTCGGATTGGCCCACCAGCAATGGCTGGCAGGCATTCTATGCGCCTTCGCGTATCAAGGCCTGGTGGTGTGGAAAGGGCGCTTGGGAGACGCCATGCTGGCTCATGCGGTGACGAATTTTCTGCTGGGCCTTTGGGTCGTGTGGAGGGGCGCCTGGCATTTTTGGTAGGACTATGGTTGTTAACCGCGGTAGGCGCAGCGGGCGGTGCAAGTTTCGGCCACCGCCACT
>JADGRT010000329.1 GCA_017880715.1 Verrucomicrobiia bacterium
GGTGTAGCGTCCTTCTTTGACGTTGTACATGCCGTTGCCCAGGAGCAAACCGATCGCGTTACGGCCTGGGTGCAGCAACGGGGTTAGCTCCCGTGTGTCGTACAAACAGGTTCGGTCGTACTTCGTCCAGCCTGGAGAAAGCAGGTCTTCGCCAACTGGCCGGCCGTTGACCGACAATTCATAATGGCCCAGCCCGCAGACGTGCAGGACGGCGCGTCGGAGTCTGGGTTTTACGGTGATCTCATGGCGCAGCCGCATCGTTTGGTAATTTGGCTGCTGCGCGGTCTCGAACGGACGATTGGCCGCGATCGCACCTTCGGCACTGATCCAGTGGGCTTGCCAACCGGGCACCTCGAAGCTGCTGGACGGTTGCGGATTCGTGTCATCAAGCAATCCCATCGTCCACGAGGCGGGCTGACTCCACGATGACGTCTTGCCGTCTTTATCCCAGACACGAACTTTCCAAAAAACCTGCTGAGACGATTTCAAGGGCCGGCCCTGGCAGGGAATGTGAAGGGTTTCGTCGGTGGCAACTTTGCCGCTGTCCCAGAGATCGCCCTGGTCTTGTGCCAGTTTTTTTGGGGAGGATGCGACGAGAATCCGGCAGGCGGTTTGGCGTTGGCCACGCGTGCCGCTGGCGAGCTTCCAGGAAAGGCGGGGCTGGGGCACATCCACGCCGAGCGGATGCTCGGCGTATTCGCAACGGAGATTCGTCACCTTCAAGTCAGCGGCGTGAACGGGTGCCGTGACCATCATCATGAGCGCCAGGCATAAAAGCGTGAACTGCCAGGGCGCCGAGCTTCGCGCAGAGACCGACCAGAAGGGGCTGGGAACGGCCTTTTTCTCTGTACTAGGTGTCACAATCTTGTTTTCCTGAAACGATTGTTTACCCCATGATTCTGCCACCCATGATTCTGCCAACAGTTGCAGCGGTCCAACGGAAGAAGTGGCAGAATCATAAGTGGCAGAATCATGGGAGGGAGGGAGCCGCTTGGCGGGGAGTGGCCATTGGTTTTGGTTGTGGCTTCGCCGCGCTGCGGCCCCGGCGTCTTTGAGTCGCCGGGTGAGTTTCATGGTTTAAAGTTTCCTTATTTCGACCCTTTTTGTTTCCAAAGGGCGTAATCTTGGGCGACGCGCGCGCCCCAGTCGCCGTACCAGCCATAACCGTTGCGACGTTCGGATTCGATTTCGGAAACGGTGGTGGCGCCGTTGTCGAAGGTTCCCGACAGCGTCTTCGGGTCGCCGGTGAAGGGTTGGGCGGTGGTGTCCATGTTTTTGGGCCAACTGCCAGCGACCGATTGCCAGGAAAGAACGGTGTCGGCGAGGTGCCGGCCTTCGCTGCTGCGAAACCACTCGTCCGGTTTTTTTGTCAGGCTGCCCCAGGCGGGTTCGGCGGCGGCCAAAACCAGGCTGACGCTGGCAACCATCAGGATCGCGGTCCGGCGCAGCCACAGCTTGAAGGCCGCCGTGTCGAGCCCATCGCAGTTTTGGCATCGAAGAATAGATGCGTTCATAAAGTGTCGATTAGACTTGATCCTCAAACCCCCTGGAAAACGGTGACGTTATTGATTGAGGGATCGGCCCGTCCAAGTGAGTCGGATTAATCTTCGTAGGCCAAGTCTTTGGAACCGGTTGAACGGATCAAGAATCCGGCGATGACACCCGACACCCAGGCCAGCCCCACGGTGACCGCGATGCCGATGAGTTGCGCCCGGGCAATACCCGGAACGATCAGGATGGCGATGAAACCGCCGAACAAGCCCGGCATGCCGTGAAGATTATGCACGCCGCAGGTATCGATGATTTTGAAGGCCTTCTGCAGTTTGGGTTGGATGACGACATAACCCACCACGCAGATGGCGCCCGCTACGGAACCGATGATGAATGCCACCAGCGGACTCGCCTGGTTACAGGTGGCGCCGATGGCTACACCTCCTGCCAGGGCGGCGTTCGCCATATCGCCGCTTGCCACGCGGCCTTTTCGGAGGGCGGTGCTGACCAGGTAAGTCACGACCGTGGCGCCGCACAAGGCGAGCAGCGTATTGATCACGGTTTTGGGCATTTGCTCGGGCGGGACCATCGCGCTGCAAAAGCTGGGCCAGAAAATCCATAGTACCATCGAACCGAGCATGGAAAACTGATCGGAGGTATGGTCGCTTTCGATGGCCATGTCCCTTTGCGTCTCGCTGGTCAAGGCCACACAGAGGCCCAAGCCAAAATAGGCGCCGAAAGCGTGAATCACGATCGAACCCGCGGCATCAACGAATCCGCGGGTGGCCCCCAGCCCGCCGTCAAGCACCAGCCATTCGTTCACCATATAGGCCGGCACGGCGAGAGCGGCCATAATGGCGTATTGATACAACCGCACCCGCCCCAGGATTGCCCCCATGGAAATAAGGGCCGCCGCGCAGGCAAACTCGGCCAACAACACCGCCTTGATGGAATCCGCGGCGATCGGTTCAGCGGAAATCATGCCGGTGGAGCGCAAGAGCATGTACAGGGGCAAACCCACGCCCACGACCAGATAGGTACCCGTAGTGGCGCTGTAGCCGTAGTTCCGGACAAACACCATCAGGAAGCCGAAGCCCACCAGCAACATCGCCAGTATATGGATGGAGAAATTATACTGTTCCACCTGTCTTAAGCCGCCACCACCTGACGGGGTTACGGCTTCGGAGGCCGCCCACGCGGCCGGCGCCAAAAGGGCCAGCCAGCCAGCGATAGCCCACTTTTTGCATCCCCAGGAACCAGGTAGGGCTGAGCTGCCGCTCAGCCCCGAAATCAGGGCGGTGCAGCAGCGCCCTACCACCGGATGATTGGGGGTGCGTTCCCGCCGCCCGGACGAACGACGGGCTGGAAAGCCCGTTGAACCCGCAGACTGGAAAGTCTGCGCTACTGCCGGGCGAATGCCACCGCCGTTGGATTGCTGGCCGTTCTTTTCCGTGATACAATGGTTCATGCAACAATGGGGAATCGCCTTAGGACCAGCCCCGTCCAGGCAATGGCCAAAAAACGTCCCGGTTCAATTAGCATCGATTCGGGCGGGAGGGTTGCATAGCGCCCGCTCCAGTTCAAGCCCGATATCGTGTCCCCCTTAATGGGGACTGGCGGGGGACTGCGGATCGGGTAAGGTATGGGCGTCGATGATGGTGAAGCGCAGTTGTTCTGTGTGTGGTTTTTGGCGTATGTCTGCGGCGCCAAGAGGTGGGTGGAGTGATGGTGATTTTGTTCTAATTGTGTGTAGGCCGGGCGCAAGCCCGGCCTTTTTTTTCGACTCGCTTCGGCCCGGGAATTTGAATAGTCGCTGGCGATAACTGTCTAAGCAGTGGAGTCGGGCGCGACTCCAGCGTGGAAACCATCAAGCGAAAAGGCTAACCTATGGAAACTCACTTCGACTTCGATACGATGGGACAGGGCCAACCTGAAGTTACTCGGGAAAAACTGGCTAACGACCTCAAGACCGTTGTGCGCGATGCCGAGGAATTGATGAAGGCAACGGCTGGGCAGGCGGGCGAGAAGGTCGGCGAGATAAGGGCACGGTTGGCAGCCGCCATGGATGCGGCCAAGGCCACCTGCAGCCGATTGGAGGAAAAAACGATAGCCGCAGCGAAGGAGACCGATCGCGTCATTCGTGAACATCCCTACCAATCGATCGGCATCGCGTTTGGCCTGGGTCTGCTCATGGGCGTGCTGGCGGCTCCCAAATGAGCAAAGCATGGACCCGCAGTCCGAGCATTCATCCGGCCTGTTTGCTTCCTGCGACGCGCTTCACTTGAACGTGCCCGGCGCGTAGGTGGATTCTTTCAGGCGCAGCAAATCCCGGTCATTCCGCGGCGCTATGGCATTAAGTCCCTTGAGTTTGTCCGTCCCCGGTTCGAGCCAGCGCCAGAGCTGCGCGTGACCATCGGCGAACGAAAGCATGCCACCCTTGCCATGGCGGCTGGCAATCACGTTGCGCCAGTTGGCCGACTGCCCGGAATCGACCGCGAAATAGCCGTCATCAATGCAACTGGCATCCTCGTCGAGAAAGAAGCTGGCCTGTGAGGCAGAGGGATTTCTAATATCGGTGAATTTTCGGTTTTCTAGAATACCGGGGTGGACCGAGTTCGACGCATCGCTGGAGTTCACGCCCATCATCCCGTTCAGCGAGTAACTGCGC
>JADGRT010000330.1 GCA_017880715.1 Verrucomicrobiia bacterium
GTCCCGACCACCGACTTGCAGGAGATATTGTTCGCCAGCGAAAGTGAAATCGCGGCCCAGTTCGATGAGGAAGCGTTTGAGATTGGCGACGAGGGCGCGCTGGAGGTCGGCTTCGGAATGGACATCCGGCAGGTCGAGAAAGTCCAGCAAGTAAGTGTCTTTGAAGAGGGTGTCGGCGGCGGGATGAAGTTCTCGCACCCGCGGTGAGAGTTTTGGCGGCGCGAGAACCGCGCGCTCGAAAAGGGCGCTGGCAAGCTGGCGTTCCAATTCGCGAGACGGCCACTTTTCACGCACGCAAAGGCGGAGATAAAACTCACGCTCTTCTGGGCGTTTGGATCTGGCCAGAATCAGGAGGTTTTGCGTCAGTTCAATTCTCGCAGCAGTGCTTCGTGAAGTAAGCGGAAACAACCGAGAGCCGCGAGCCGGTCTGCACCTTGGCTTTGAGAAAATCAGCGACGTTGCCACGACGGTGGTTGTCCCGGATGCCGGAATTTGTCGAGGGCGTTGGCATTTCGTCGGAACAGTTTATGCAAGTCGGTTTCCAAAGGCGAGACGTAACTTTGGCTTCTGTGAAACAAGCGGGTCCGCCATAACAACACCGCGCTGCTCAAGCAGCTCGAGGAGCAGAAGAAACGGTTCGAGGGCATCGATCATGGGCCCGGTCCATGCGCCCCAGGCCAGCGCGGAAATCGGGAGTGGATTGACGCGGGGCGGAAATAACCTAAAGTGGCCGTCGGGCAGCACCTATGAATTTTTACGATATTTTGATCATTGCCGTGGGCTTGTCCATGGACGCCTTTGCGGTCTCGCTGAGCGCCGGAGCACAGGGTTTCGCCCGGGGATTTCGTCCGATTTTCCGGCTTTCGTTTCATTTTGGTTTATTCCAGTTTCTGATGCCGCTGTTGGGGTGGTACCTGGGAACCCAGGTGGCCGGATTGATTCGCGCTTTCGATCACTGGATTGCTTTTGGCCTGCTGGCGTTTGTCGGAATCCGCATGATGATGGCGGGATGGAAGGAGCAGGATGAGTCGGTCAAGGCCAATCCCACTCGCGGTTTTACGCTCGTCAGTCTCAGTGTGGCAACCAGCATCGATGCCCTGGCGGTGGGGCTGAGCCTGGCCATGCTGCAGGTGAATATTTGGTATCCCAGCGTGGTGATTGGCGTGGTGACGGCGGGCCTTTCCGTGGTGGGCATTCGGTTAGGACATCGGCTGGCCGGGCGGTTTGGCAAGCGGATGGAAATTGCGGGAGGCGTGCTGCTGCTGTTGATCGGCCTGCGCATCGTGGCGTCGCATGGGGGGGAATGATTAAAAACCATTTTGACAAGGGCAGGGGGGTGCGACACTCTGGCGGCATGGCAAAAACAGCTCTGGGTCGTGGATTGGGAGCGCTTTTAGGCGGAACGGCGGGCTCGGTTCCGGCGGCGATCGGCAGTTCGGCGGCGGCGGCCGCTGTCAGCGCGCCGCCGGCTGCGGGCGATCAGGTGCGGCGTGTTCCCATCGATCGGGTGCGGGCTTCGGTGTTGCAACCGCGCAAGGATTTTGCTCCGGAAGCGCTGCGGGAACTGGCCGATTCCATTCGCGAACAGGGCATTCTGCAGCCGCTGGTGGTGCGTCGCCAAGGCGACGCGTTTGAATTGATTGCCGGCGAGCGACGCTTGCGGGCGGCCCAACTGCTGGGGATGAGTGAGGTGCCGGTTTTGGTGCGGGAGGCGAACGATCCGACCGTGCTGGAGTTGATGCTGATCGAAAATCTGCAGCGGGAAAATCTCAACGCGATCGAAGAAGCCCAGGGCTACGCCCAATTGATCGAGCAGTTTCGGCTGAAGCAGGAGGAGGCAGCGGTCAAGGTGGGGAAAAGCCGGACGGTGGTGGCCAACGCCCTGCGGTTGTTGAGATTGCCGGTGGAGGTGCAGACCTGGGTGCGCGAGGGCCGTTTATCCGTAGGCCATGCCAAGGTGATTCTGGGGCTGGAGGGTGCGGGCGAACAAACGCAGGCGGCCGAGCGGATCCTGAAAGATGGGTTGAACGTCCGGCAAACGGAGGATTTGGTGGCGCACTGGGTGGAGCAGAAAACCCGGCCGACGACCCGGCCGTCCGCCCCGCTGGTGCGCGATGCGCATGTGGCGGATCTGCAGCAGAAATTACAGCAACGGCTGGGAACCAAAGTCGAGCTGCGGTATCGAAAGGGCCAAGGCAAAGTCGAGGTTCGTTTCTACAGCGATGACGAACTGGAACGGCTCCTGCAGTTGTTTGGCGTAAAAGTTGATTGATCTCCCGCATCTTTCCCTTTATCATCCGCCGCGCTTTGATGAAACTGACTATGATAAATTCGCAAGAGTTGCGCGACCAGTGCGCGCAGCATTTATTGACCGGCATTAGCCGCGCTAGCCAGCTTAGCACGTTTGTGGGGCTGGACGGATTCGTGGACCAGATCATTCATGTGGTGAACAAACGCATGAATGCCGAGGTTTACGACCGGGTGTTGACCATTACCGATCTGGCGGGGCGCATTGGCGCGGCGGCGGGTCAGAGCACCAACATCGAAATGGTGATCCAGCGCACCAAGCTAGGCGGTAATGGGCCGATCATGGCCAACGCGCTGGCGAGTTTCGGCTTGAAGCTGACCTATCTCGGCGCCTTGGGCTATCCGAATCGCCACCCGGTTTTCGATGGTTTTGCCAAACGGGCCGAGGTGCATACGATTGCCGAACCAGGACAGACCGACGCGATGGAATTCAATGACGGCAAGGTCATGCTAACCAAGACGGTTCAGCTTAACGAGATCAACTGGGCGAACATTCAGGCCCGTTATGGCCGTGACCGGTTCACCGGAAAATTCAGCACCGCCGATCTCATCGGTTTCGTGAATTGGACGATGATCCCCTACATGAGCGATCTGTGGGAGGCGCTGCAACGGGAGTTATGTCCCGACCTGACCGGCCACAAGCGCCTGTTGTTTTTCGACCTGGCCGATCCGGAAAAACGATCCGTGCCGGACATCCGGCGGGCGATAACGCTCATCAGCAAGTTCGAGAAATACTTCGATGTCGTCCTGGGGCTGAATGAAAAGGAAGCTTATGAAATCGGCGATGTCCTGGGTTTGGCAACCAAGGAGCGCACGCCCGAAGGGTTGGCGAAATTGTCGATCGAAATCCAGACGCAATTGAAGATCGGCACACTGGTGGTGCATCCGGTGGCTTTCGCGTTGGCTTCCAGCCAAGGCGTGGTCAGCATGGTAAAGGGGCCGTTCTGTCCCAAGCCGCTCATCAGCACCGGCGCGGGCGACCATTTCAACGCCGGATTCTGTCTGGGCAAACTGCTTGGCTTCGACAACCCACGAAGCCTGTACACGGGGGTTACGACCAGCGGCTATTATGTTCGCACGGCGCTGAGCCCGTCGATGAACGACCTGGCCAACATGCTGCGCCACTGGCCGAAGGATTAAGTGGCTGCGCGTGGCCGATTCATGAACCAACAAAAGTAGGAGACGAGGTGACGAGGCTCGAGTTTTCCGTTTAGGCGGCCTCCTGAAAACTAAAATGAGCCTCGTTACCTCGTCTCCTACTCTTACGCTTCATGATATTAACCGTCTTAAAATACGGCCATCCGACCCTGCGAAAGAAGGGCAGTCGGATCGAACCGATAACGCCCGGCATCCGACAATTGGTTGCCGACATGCTGGAAACCATGCAGGACGCCAAGGGCGTGGGCCTGGCCGCGCAGCAGGTGGGTCATGCCCTGCAATTGTTGGTCGTCGATGTGCGAGGCATTGCGGATCGCCCGTCTTCTCTGCAAATCGATGGACAGAGCGTGGAAGTCGCCGATTACATGCCCATGGTTCTGATCGATCCAGAAATCAGGCCGACGGCCGATCCGGTGTCGGGCGCGGAAGGCTGTTTGAGCTTTCCGGAGATCTACAGCGATGTTTCCCGCCCCGCGACCGTTGAGGTGTCCGCTCGCAACGAAAAAGGCGAAAAAGTGAAATTCCATTGCGGAGGCCTGCTGGCTCGCGCCGTGCAACACGAACAGGACCATCTCAACGGCATCTTGTTCATCGACCGGATGACGGCCGATAACAAAAAGGAAATCAAACCGCTGCTTGAGGATCTTCAGGCTGAAACCAAGACCGC
>JADGRT010000331.1 GCA_017880715.1 Verrucomicrobiia bacterium
ACTGGCTGTTGCAGGATGTCAAACGAGGTGCGATGCCGGCTGGCCAGGCGTCCGTTGTGACGCGCGAGGAAGATGCCGCCGGCGCGGTGGATGGGATTAAGAACGGTAAATGGGGCTTTCACACGGAGTTCGAAGAAAACCCCTGGTGGCAGGTTGATTTGCGGCAGCTCACCCGTATCGGCCGCATAGTTCTCTACAATCGCTGCGACTTCGCCCAACGCAACAGCCGAATCAAGGTATCCGTTTCTGACGACGGTCAATCCTTCCGCCAGGTTTATCAGCACGACGGCACGGTTTTTTATGGTTTCACTGACGGCAAACCGCTCAACGTTACTCTGGAAGACGTAACCGCGCGATTTGTTCGGCTCTCCTTGTCGGGTAAAAGCTATTTCCATCTCGATGAAGTCGAGGTGTATCCCGTTGGCGAAAATCGCAATGTGGCATGGCACCAGCCGGCCACCCAAAGCAGCACCAGCCCATGGTCGGCGCGTTCGTTGTCCGCGCCAGCTCGGGTGCCGGCCCCGCATCCCCTGGGCCAGGTGATCGAACGCGGTTTGCGCCTGGTCGAAAGCCAGCGCCGGCTGGGGGCTAAAGTCGAGGTCGAAGCCGAACGGCTGCAACAAATCGCGGCCGAGTGGCAGCAGCTTTCTTCCGACGGCTCTGACCCACGCAGACAACAGCTATATTTGGAGGCTCACTGGACGGTGCGCGCGATGGCGTTAAAGAATCCGCTGCTCAATTTTGACAACCTGCTGTTTGTCAAACGCGCGCCGGCCATTTTGCCGCACATGTCCGACCAGCATTACGGCTGGTGGTCGCGGCCCGGCGGCGGCTTGTATGTCCTCCAGGGATTCAAGTCGGATCGGCCGCGCGTTCGGTGTCTGACCGGCGATTTTCCCGCGGGGAGTTTCCTCGGCCCCGACCTTTCCCACGACGGCACGAAGATGCTTTTCGCCTACTGCCGGTATTATCCTGAGGTGGCCGGCATGGAGAAGGTGGACAAAGAAAAACTGCCGGCTGACTCCTTCTACAAAATCTATGAGATGAATATCGACGGCACGGGCCGGCGACAACTGACCCGAGGGCGCTACGATGATTTCGATCCGCGTTACCTGCCCAACGGGGACATCGTTTTCCTGTCCACGCGCAAAGGCGCCGCCATCCAGTGCAGCCTCACCAACTCGGAGTCCACCCGGGACAGCACCCAGCCAGACAGCTACGTCCGCTGCGGCGGCGACAACCTGCGCCCCTGCGCGGTGTTCACCCTCCACGCCATGGACGCCCAGGGTCAGAATATGCGACCGGTCTCCGCCTTCGAAAATTTCGAATGGACGCCATCCATCGCCCATGATGGCCGCATCCTGTACGCGCGCTGGGATTACATCGATCGGTTCAACGGCCATTTCGAAAGCTTGTGGTCGGCCAACCAGGATGGCACGAATCCGCAACTGGTCTATGGCAATTACACCGTTAAACCGCAGGCGGTGTTCGAGGCGCGCGCCATTCCCGGTTCCTCGAAACTGGTCTTCACCGCGTCGGCGCACCACTCGATCACCGGGGGATCCCTTTGTTTGCTGGACCGCGCGAAAGGCCTGGAAGATGAGGCGCCGCTGACGCGGCTGACGCCCGAGGTTTGTTTCCCGGAAACCGAAGGCTGGCCCGAGCATTACTACGCCAACCCGTATCCGTTGTCCGAAGAGTATTTTCTGGTGGGCTGGGCTACGCATAAGCTCCCGCCGCACGCCGGCAGCACGCCGGTGAGCGATGCACGGAATCCGGTCAACGCGATGGGGATTTATCTCTTGGATGCCTTTGGCAATCAGGAATTGCTCTATCGGGATCCGGACATCACCAGCATGTATCCTCTGCCGCTGGCCGCCCGGCCCAAGCCGGTGGCGCATTCATCGACAGTGGATTGGCAGGGGACGCAGGAGGGACGGTTCCTGATGCAAGATGTTTATGAAGGTATGCCGGGCGTGGCCCGGGGCGCCGTCAAAACTTTGCGCATCGTGGGCGTGGTGCCCAAAGTCCAGCCGCACATGAACCAGCCGATGCTGGGGGTTTCGGCCGAGGATACAGGCAAGTTTGTGTTGGGGACGGTCCCGGTGGAAGCGGATGGCTCGGCCTTTTTCCGGGTGCCATCGGGCGTGCCGGTGTTTTTCCAGGCTTTGAACGAAGACGGCCAGGCCGTGCAAACCATGCGCACGCTTACGTACGTCCAGCCGAACCAGACTCTGTCGTGCATCGGTTGCCATGAATCGCGCGATCGCGCACCGGCGGTCTTGAAGTTTCCGCTGGCGGCCCGGCGCGCGCCCTCGAACCTCACACCGGGGCCGAGTGGATCGTGGCCGTTGCGTTATGACCAGCTTGTCCAGCCGGTACTGGACCGCTGGTGCGTGCGTTGTCATCAATCGGGAGGCGGCGATGGGCTGGCGGCCAAACTCGATCTGACGCCGGCGCAATCCTACTTGAACCTGATTTCTTTTGGGGGCGAGAATTTGAAAAAGGCCGCCTTCGAGCGGGACCGTTCCCTGGTGGGACAGGGAACGGCGGGGACTAGTCGGCTTTGGCCTTTGCTGACCCAGGGCCAGGGTCATCAAGGTATCCAGCTCGATGCCGAGAGCCGCCAGCGGTTGCTGACCTGGCTCGACACCTACGCGCAGCGTCAGGGCTCCTTCAGCGATCAACAGGAGCGGGAGTTGGTGCAATGGCGGGCGCGGTGGGGCGGGATGTTGGACCAGCGGTGAGCCTGGATGCAGAAGAAAAGAAAAGTTTCAAGTTTCAAGATCCTAATCCCGCGCCTTACAGCAAACCCCCTCAAGGAAATCCTCTGAGCCCGGCTGCCACCGGTGTGGACAACTTATTGTTTCAGGTGCGACATATATTTGTCCACATTGGGCAAAGCGGTTTCAACCATACGCCCTGGAGACAGGATTCCTGCGTCTGCATTTTCCGCGGCTTTATTTCTCCGCTTTTTCCAATTCCTGGGAGCGGTCGCGGCTGAAGTCGATCCGGCCGAAGGCGGATTGGTCTTCCGGCAGCAGGAGTTGGAAATGGTAACACGGAGCTAACTCAATCGTACCCTGATCGAGGGTGAAATCCAGCACATGACCGCCAACTTGGTGGTTCGCTGAAAGAAAATGGACATGGTATCCGGGCACATTGATGCCTTTGACATAATCCGGCAGACGAAAGCCCACCAGCGTTCCTTCCTGGTTTACCAGGTCAAAGACCGGTTGATTGCGCGTGACGTCCACCAGGGGTGGATAAGGCTTGGATTGGGCGGGGACACTGCGCGTCTTCACGAAACGGAATTTCCCTTTCACCCGGATCGCACAAAAGACATTGCGGTTGGTCGCCAGCGCATCGACCTGTTTCTGGAAGCCGCTGAAGGTGGTCCCGCTAGGCACGGATTGAGTCATCCGGGACTGGAATCGCACCACCGAGGCGAAGGGCGTGGTGGCGGTCGTCCCGGCGGCATAGGCTTTGCCGTCGGCCTTCACTTGAAATACGGCGCCATTCAACAGCACCATCTCACCGTCCAAATGGTCGAAGGTGCCGATGCCCAGGTTGCCGTAACGGGTCAATTTTCGGCACGGCATCTGACCGTCATAGGCGCCCGCCAGGAGGGCATCGATGGTGGAGATCTGCGTGACGGTGTTTTTCGGCGTGGCGCAGCCGGTGGCCAAAGCGAGAATCACGCTGGTCCAGAGCAGGAGTTGAAGGCATTTCATTTTCACGCGCGGCATGATAAGCACGCAATCGCGTGAAGGCCAGTCTCAGAATTTATGATTCCGTGCCGAGGGCCAACGGCCCGGTTGATACCAGCCTGGGGCATCGCCCCAGGGATCGAGAATCCAAAAAACGCAAGCGCCAACGGCGCGATTCATCGCGGGGTAGAAAAAGGGACGGCTGGCTGTGCGTGGCCATGCGTGCGGGACGATGGGTCGGGCTTTCAGCCCTCGTTGGGTTTGCGATGCGAGACCTGGGGCGTTGCCCCAGGCTGGGATGAGCGTGCGCCGTTGGCGCTGACGGATGCAACCTGGCGAGTGTGCAAATTTTTGATCCGATCGGATCAAAAAAATGTTGTCCTTCATCATGCTGATTTCA
>JADGRT010000332.1 GCA_017880715.1 Verrucomicrobiia bacterium
GCCAAACAGTGGTGCCAGGTTCGTCATCGTTGTCGTAATTGCTTCCTCTAACAGCGCCAGCACCGTAGCGGACAAGGCAAACTTGATCCGCCAATCTATCGGGATTTGCGCCACCACGCTCCGTATCCGGTCCCGAAAGCGGTACATCAGCGTCCCGCCCAAAACGATCCACAGGAGGATGAGCCCCCATCCCATGCCGAGTACCGCGCGCATTTTCGGGTTGCCCCAGGTCACCAGCGTCACCGCCGAAGTCGTTAGGAACAACCAGGCGCCGAGAAACTTGATGAAGATCCTGCGGCCGTTTGGCGGCCCAAGCTTTTGAAGAACATTGGCTAGGTACATCGTAGTGGCAAAGCAGGAGTGCGGTGGCCCAGGTTAAACTTGATACCGCAACTCTTTCACCCGCTTCACCTCTCGTCCAGAAACAAATCCGGTTTGTGCTGCCTGCCCGGACGATTCTTCATCTGCCTTACAGGCAAGTCCTCGGGATGGAAATAACCCTTCGCTTCGTTGCGGGTTATCTACATTCCTTGATTTTGTTATGCGGCCTGGCCATCTGTCACTCTGGGTTGTCCATCCATGTGCGGCGGTCTTGAATCATCTGCTCAATCATGGAGAACAGAGCCTCTCCCTTATCGCAACCCACTCCGCTCTCGCAAACATTGGGCGTAACCTCTCTGTGGGCCGCCCGGCGAACCCTGGCTTGCGGAAGCGGCAATGAATCCTGATCTGCCACCTCCGCTGAAGCAATCTCGCCTGCGGGCGGCTCGCGGTGTTGGCGGGATAGGTGAATCGTGAGCACGCCCACGAGCATCAAACCAAAAGTGCTGAGCCAAACAGCCGTACGAATACCGAGTGGACCATGATGGCACGGTCGACCCACTCTGAGCGTGAAAAGCGTCTGAGACTTAGTACTCCATTTCATAACGAGGACGATTGAGTCAGAGGCCAAGCTCACTGGTCGAACCGGTTCAGTAGTTTGCCGTGGATGCCCCCAAAGCCGCCGTTGCTGAAAACGCAAACCACATCGTCAGGCTGAACCAAGGGCGCGAGATAATCGACGATGGCTTCCGGGGTGGGCAGGTAAGCCGCCGGTTTCCCCTGACTTTGCAAATCGCGCATGAGCCGCGCGGGATCCAGACGCTCGGCGGCCGGCAATTGGTCGAGTCGCGCCACTTCGGCCACGACGGTGCCATCGGCCAAAGCCAGCGCTTCGGCTAGTTCGGCCTGGAACACCTTGCGGCGAGTGGTGTTGGAGCGCGGCTCGAAAACGGCCCACAAGCGCTGGGCGGGGAATTTCAGGCGCAGTGCCCGCAGGGTTTCGCGAATGGCGGTGGGGTGATGTCCAAAATCGTCCACGACCGTCACGCCGCCGCCTACCCCGCGAATTTCCATCCGGCGTTTGATGCCGGTGAAGGTGTCGAAGGCCGACTGGATTTGGGGGTCGGTCAGGCCGCAATGTTGCGCGCAGGCCGCCACGGCGAGGGCATTGCGCACGTTCAGTTCGCCCACCAGGCCGATCCGAAAGCGAGCGGCCCCCAGATTGAACTCGGACGATTCCGTGTCGAGCTTCAAGGCGGTGGCAAGCAGGTCATTCTGTGGCCCGAGGCCAAAGCGCTTTACCGGGCAAAAGGTCACGTTCAGCAGCGGTTTCAGTTGGGCTTCGTCGCCATTGGCCAGGAGCAGACCGTTGCGAGGCACCAACCGTATCAAGCGGCTGAAGGCCGTCTGGACGGCCGCCAGGTTTTCAAAGATGTCCGCGTGATCGAATTCGAGGTTGTTGATAATCGCCACCTCGGGCAGGTAATGAACGAATTTGCTGCGCTTGTCGAAAAACGCCGTGTCGTATTCGTCACCCTCGATAATAAACCAAGGGCTGTCGGTAAACCTCGCCCCCTGACCCAGATTGTTCGGAATGCCGCCGATGAGGAAGCTTGGATTCAGGCCGCTGTGCTCGAACACCCAGGTCAGCAGCGAGGCCGTGGTGGTTTTGCCATGGGTGCCGGCCACGACCAGGCTGCGTTTGCCGCGGATGAAATAATCTTTCAAGAGTTCGGGCAGCGAGCAGTAGCGCAGTTTTTGCTCCAGGACGACCTCCGCCTCGGGATTCCCGCGCGAAATCGCATTACCGATTACCACGAGGTCCGGACGAGACGCCAGATTCGCTTCGGCGTAACCCGACATGACCGCGAGCTTGCGTTCCGCCAGAAAAGTGGACATGGGCGGATAGACATTCTGGTCGGACCCCGTGACGTGAAAGCCCTTTTCCTGCATGGCCGCCGCCGCCGAGGCCATGGCGGTGCCGCAGAGGCCGATAAAATGAACGGACCTTATCTCGGACAACATAGCGTGAGAGTCTTAGCAGGAATCGAACGGCGGGGAAACAGTTTATTTCTTGTCCCGGTCCAGGGACTGGGAAATCAGGCTGGTCGGGGCCGGTGCGCGACGGCGGCGCAACCAGAAGAAGCCCAGGCAAAATGCCACTCCTAAAAAACCGCTACCGACTGCCAGAATGGGCCAGGGCCGGTTCGCTGGTGGTTCCGGCTTCGACGCCACGGCCGGCAACTTCGGCGATGGCTTGGCGATCGTCGAATCGTTCGTGAGTTTGGGCACCTTCACTGAAGCTTCCTCGGACCCCTCCGGAGAAACTCCCGGGGACGGCGCGGGAGCGGTTACTAGGGACGTTGTGGTCGCAGGGGACGCGGTCAACGGTGTCTTTTGAGTCGCCGAAGTGGTGACCACGGTCGGTTCCACAATCGTCAGCGGTTTCATTACGGCTGATGGGGTTGAAACCAGGGACCTGGCCGGTGGAGCGGTGGATGCCGTGGCGTTGGTTTCAAGCCCTTGAGGTTTGCTAGCGAGTGTTGGCGGGGAGGTGAGAGAGGGCGTCGGTTTCGACGCCGGCGTTTCAGCCATGGACGGCGGCGAAGGCGAAAGTGCTTTGGCATCGCTGGAAGTCGCAGCGGCCGTCCGTGTGTTAGTAGTTGGAGCAGCGGCAGGCATTACCTGGGGCAGACTTTCGACGGGCACGGCAACTGCGGCTGGCGACGTGGTGGTTGACATCCTGGGGGCAGGCTGGGGTGGAGCACTCGGCAATGCCGGTTGGTTCGTCAAAGGCGGCGATACTGCGGAAGCAGGAGGTGGGTTGAGGAGAGACGAGGTGCTCACGGGTGAGCTGACCCGGTTGGACAATAGGGCAACGCGAGGTGCGATGAGGAGACTGGTTTGCGGTCTCGCAGGCAGCTTATTGGTCGCCAAGGCCGCGACCGCATTCGTCGCTGGGGGCGCTAGCGGGGGCGCCATCGATGGAGCGATCGTCGGGCTGGGTGCCTCGGCATTCCTTTCCGGCAAGGGAATGTCTTCTCCCCCGGCAGTTACCTGCCAGGAGGCCAGATTGCCGCCGCGGAAAACCAGGGTGGTGACGAAGGGTTTCCTCGCCCGTTGCAGCTCCCGTGCGCGGCGCTGATAGATGAAATTGATCTCGTCGTCGAAGGCCGTGCCTTTCATGCGGTCATCTCCGTCGCTGATGATGAAGACAGTTAAAATATCCGTCGTTTTAGCGGTGGGAATGAGTTCGGCGATGACCTTATGGATCTGCGTCGTTTTTTCCAGACGCTGCTCGCCCAAAAACCGGCTGGCCCCCGTAGCCAGCGCCCGGTTCAGAGCCGGATCCCAGTTCATGGGGATAAAGGCCCGGGTATTAACCCGCTCGTTAAATGTCCAGAGGGTGTAATGATCCCCCTTTTTCATCCGTCCCTGAACACCGCTGAAAATCAAGTCATACACTGCTTGCCTGGCGCCGCCTTGAATGCGCGACATGGAAAGAGAGGTATCGACCAGAAAGAGAAAGGTGCGGTCCAACTCGACAGCCGACACCCCTGACGGAGCCAGCCACCCGGCGCCGAAACAAACGGCCATCCAACCCAGCGCAACGAACAAACGTTTTATAAACAAATGCATTTATTATGTTGTCATCACTCTATTATGCTTATTTCTAATCACTTAGACACATATAGAGGTGGGACTAAATCAAATGGGTTGCTGAGTGCTTGTACCGTCACCCCAACACCGGCAAATACTATGCGCTGGTGAAGAAAAACG
>JADGRT010000333.1 GCA_017880715.1 Verrucomicrobiia bacterium
GTCGTGTAACTCCACCCTCCGAATAACTATTGGCCTTCCGGTTTGAAGGCGAGGATGCTCAACGGTGGCAGGGTAAAGGCGGCGGAAAAGGGCTGGCCCTGCACCGGGTGCTCTTCAGCCATCACCCCGCCGAGATTGCCCACGTTGCTGCCGCCATAGGTGGCGGCGTCGCTGTTGAGCGCTTCGCGCCAGCGACCGCTTTGCGGAAGGCCGACACGATACCCCAGGCGCGGCACGGGAGTTAGGTTCAGGATTACCAGCACCACGCGGCGGTGATCGGCGGTGTGGCGCAAGAAGGAGAGCACGCTGTTTTCGTGATCGGCGCAATCCACCCAGGAGAAGCCGGCGTAATCGTAGTCAGCGTCCCACAGAGCGGGTTCCGCCCGGTAGAGCCGGTTCAAATCAGCCACGAATTGCTGCGTTCCGATATGGTAAGGACCCCTTTTGAGCAGCGGCCAATCGAGATTGGCATTCGGATTCCATTCGGCCCGCTGTCCGAATTCGCCGCCCATGAAGAGGAGTTGTTTGCCGGGGAAGAGCCATTGGTAGCCTAGCAGGGCCCTCAGATTGGCGAATTGGCGCCAGTCATCGCCCGGCATCTTGCCCACCAACGATCCCTTGCCGTGAACAATTTCGTCATGCGACAAGGGCAGGAGGAAATTCTCGTTATGATGATAAAGCATCGCAAAGGTCAGGTCGTGCTGATGATACTTGCGATGGATCGGGTCGCGCTGAAAATAGTGGAGGGTGTCGTGCATCCAGCCCATGTTCCATTTGAAGGTGAAGCCCAGGCCGCCCAGATACGGCGGGCGGGTCACCAGGGGCCACGCGGTGGATTCCTCGGCAATGGTCAGCACGCCGGGAAATTCGGTGTGCACGGCGTGATTGAATTGCCGCAGGAATTCGACGGCTTCAAGGTTCTCGCGGCCGCCGAATTTATTGGGAATCCATTGCCCCGCCTGACGCGAATAATCCAGGTACAACATCGAGGCCACGGCATCCACCCGCAGGCCGTCGATGTGATAGCGCTCGCACCAGAACAGGGCGTTGGCGACGAGGAAGTTTTTCACCTCGTTGCGGCCGTAATTGAAAATCAGCGTGCCCCAGTCCTGATGCGCGCCCTTGCGCGGATCTTCATGTTCGAAGAGCGCGGTGCCGTCAAAGAGCGCCAGCGCCCAGTCGTCGCGCGGAAAGTGGGCGGGGACCCAGTCCACGATTACGCCAATGCCGGCCTGGTGGAGCGCATTGATCAGGAACTGAAAATCCTCCGGCGTGCCGTAACGGCTCGTGGGCGCGTAAAAGCCGGTGATCTGGTAGCCCCACGAAGGGTAATACGCGTGCTCGGCGACCGGCAGAAGCTCCACATGGGTAAAACCCATTGCCTTGACGTATTGGGCCAACGGTTCGGCAATCTCCCGATAGGTGAACGATTCGAACGGGGATTTTTTCCGCCAGGAGCCGAGGTGCACTTCATAGACACTCACGGGCGAGCGGAATGGATTCCATTGCCGGCGTTGCTCCAGCCAGGCTTGATCGGTCCAGGCGAACTTGCGGTTGTTGCAGGTGATCGAGGCCGTCTTCGGGGCTACTTCGAAAAAGGCGCCGTAAGGATCGGTTTTCAGGACCAGGCGGCCGTGGGAATTTTGAATCTCGAATTTGTAATGCAGATTTTCGCCGACGCCCGGGACGAACAGTTCCCACACGCCAGAGACGCCCAGCAAACGCATGGGATGATAACGTCCGTCCCAGCCGTTGAAATCGCCCACCACGCTCACGCGCTGCGCATTGGGCGCCCAGACGGCGAAACTGACGCCGGGCACCCCGTCAATAACCCGGAACTGCGCGCCGAGTTTGTCGTAAATGCGCTGTTCGTTGCCCTGGCCAAAGAGGTAAAGGTCCATCTCGCCGAGCGTGGGCAAAAAGGAATAGGGATCGCGGGTGCGGCGGACCTGGCCCTGGTAATCGGTGATCACCAGATCGTAGGCATAAACGCGCTTCGAGGCCGGACTGGCGCCTTCGAACAGGCCGCTGGGATGCAGGCGCTTGAGTTTGAACGCCGGTTTGTCCGGTTCACGGGTGGGCACGACCTCAACCCGGGCCGCATTGTGGAGCAAGGCGCGAACCACGATGCCCGAGGGATCGCCCAGCGGATGCATGCCGAGCAATGCGTGGGGCGAGCGGTGTTGCGCATTCACCAGACTGTCCCGTTCAGCAGCCGTCAAGATCATGGCCGCATGTTGCCACAGGATTCGGCGCGAGGACATACAAAAAAACGCGCCCTGCTCGGCGCTCCGGGCAACTTCATGAAGGGTAGGAGACGAGGTAAGCTTTGTTCGAGCATGGGTGGACTACCACGGAGCGGATTAGTCTTCAGTATCCACCAGGCCGTCCTCGCTGCCAAATTCGATGATGCGGCACACGTCACGCCGGCCATCTAACACCCGTTCAATGGAGACATCCTCTCGTCGAGATTCGTAATAAATTACGTAACCGCTTCGGCTGATGACCACGCTCATCGGGAGGGCTGGGCGGCGGAGCGGCCACATTGCCAAATCTCTGACAGGACTTGCGGCGTCAAGGGCCGGTGGGGACTATCTTTACCGGCTTGGATCAGGGCGTCAAACTCGTCGGGGTGGTCGGGCAATGCGTAGGCCTGAAGGATCACCAGCTTGCCTCCGCGCGCAATCACAGTGGGGTGGCCTTGCAGGGCCTGATCCGCCAATTTTCCGAGGGTGCCCTTAGCTTGGCTTAGACTGCAAGTTTTCATCGAGACCAAAAATGGACTATTTTTGTATCGATGTCAATCGGCACCGATCACGCCGGGCGAATTTTGGAAATCATTCATTTTCAGGGATCTTGCCCTGTTATGGGCGGCTGCGCTCGTCTCCTACTTTTGTTGGTTCATGAATTGGCCCTGCTCGGCGCTCGACAGTTCAAGCCCGTACTTTTAAGGTGGCTCCGGAATGATGAGCGGCCGTTGTTCAAAATCAGCATTGCCTCCGGTCACGGTGATCATCGCCGCCCGGCCTGGCCAATCCGAAGTGCTGGCGCGGGAAGCGAGTCGGCGGTTGGATTATCCCGCCGATCTTCTGGAAATCATCGTCGCCCGCGGCGCCCAGCCATCCGTTCAGCGGAATGCCGCCCTCCGATCCGCCCGGGGAGAACTCGTCTATTTTCTGGACGACGATTCCATTCCCCGCGGCGACAACCTTCGCCGCGCGGTGGCGCATTTTGCCGACGCCAAGGTGCAAATGGTCGGCGGTCCCAATCTGTGTCCGCCCGCGGCGCCGGCGTTGGAGCAGGTGTTTGCCCTGACCATGGGCGCGGCCTTGGCGTTTGGACCCAGCCGGGCGCGTTACACGGCGGTGGGATCCGTGCGCGAAACCAGCGAAAAGGAACTGATCCTCTGCAACCTGATGGCGCGCAAACAGGCGGTGCTCGATCTGGGTGGCTTCGATGAGGCGCTCTATCCGAACGAGGAAAACGCGCTCATGGACGGCCTGCTGGCCCGGGGCGGGAAGCTGCTTTATGACCCGGAATTCCATGTTCATCGCCGGCCCCGCCGCACGCTGGCGTCCTTCGCCAAAATGTTAATGACCTATGGCCGCGGCCGGGCGGAGCAATTTCGTTTGCACCCGACCTTCGGCTCCGCCATGAACTTTGTGCCGCCGCTGTTCTGTGTCTATCTACTGCTGCTGCCCTGGCTGCCGCGCGGGTGCGCCTGGCCGCTGGCGGGATACGGACTGGCGCTGGTGGCGCAGGCGCTGGCCCTGAGGCAAGGCCCGGGCGGGCTGCGAACCATGCCCTTTATTTTCCTGACCCATGTTTTATACGGTCTGGGTTTCTGGCGCGGGCTATTCACGCGGCTGGGGCGCGCGCCCGGGCAGCCAGCCATACCGGTTACGCTGGAAAAACATGTCTAATCTAAATCCTTTACGGTGGATCGCTGTTATTAAAACACCCGTCCTTTCGTCCATAAAAGACGGCCGATAATCGTTTATATAATTGCTGCAGGCATCAGTACGCATATGTGGGAAGAGGATCCAAAATGGCAGAATGCGAATTACCGGCTGCTCATCGGCGGCATCGGC
>JADGRT010000334.1 GCA_017880715.1 Verrucomicrobiia bacterium
GAGGCCGTGTTTTTGTCCCGGAGGGACTTTTGAAAATAGCCCGGCGTTTCAACGCCGGGTGCGGACGGATCGACGGTTGAGTCCCGAAGGGACGGCTGAACTGGTGGTTCTCAGCCGTCCCTTCGGGACTTGGCACACCCGGACCAAGGTCCCAGCGTTGAAACGCTGGGCTATTCTCAGCCATCCCTCCGGGATGACTACATTGAAAAGCTAGTGGCATTGGACACCCATGTCCGCGTGTTTGTCTTCGCTAATCCCGGGCAACTGATCGGCCGCGCGGACCTGGGTGTCCGCGCTCCAACGGTGAACTCGCGCCCTTCCCGGTTCGCGCCCGAATGCCTCGTGCAAACGCAGCTCCCGCATGCCTTACCTCATCCGTTGCTCGCCTTCACGTTGCGGGCGGCGCGTCCCCAACCCAGACCGCACCATTTGCGGGGGCTCCGCCGCGGTGACGAGCGGGGGAGGCGTCGTCGGTTTGTATCCCACGCGAGCTTCGGTTTGCGGCAGGTCGCCCACCAGATCCTGAAAATCGCCCAGCTCGGAAATCCATTTGTTGGTTTCCGTCAGGTGCTCGACGGTGGCATCGATGCGCGCCGTCAAAGACCCGGTGTTTTTCACCGCCAAGGCATCGGCGCGAATGAGTTTGATCTGCTGGTAGAGCCGTTCCTCCTCGGAGCGGACCAGGTCCAGGTTCGACTGGGCCTCCCGGCCGCGCTGCTCGCGTTTGCGCAGGACGTCGAGCAATTCGAGCCGCGAATCCCGCAACCGTTCTTTCGCGTCCCGCGCCGCGACATCTCCCCCGGTCTTTAGATCCTCCAACGATTTCGCGAGCACGGCGATTTCGGCTTCGGTATCCCGGACTTGCTGCGGCAAATCTTCTCCTTGTTCGACTGCCAGAAACAGTTCCAGCTTTTGATCGAGGCTGATCAGCCGGAGGTACGTCCACATCAGGTCATCGAGTTTGCGCAGTCGCGGATCGGCATTCGGATCGGCGCTGGCCAGCGCATCGTCTTGGCCCGCCTTCTCGATTTCCTGGCAGACGGCCGTGAGGGCGGCGTAACGGGCACGGCGTTCCTTGGTCAGCTCGGCCAGCATAGCTTCTCGCCGCCTGATGAATTCGTCCAACTGCGCCTGGGAAACCTGCTGGCGTTCGGCGGCATATTTCCGGTCCACCCACTGCCGAAAGAAGCCCATATCGGGCAGGTAAACCCAGCCCAGCGCATAAGCGGTCGCGCCCAGCAACAGAAAAAGCGGCTGCGCGCTCAGAAAGCCCAGACCCAAGGTGAGCAAGCCAAACCACGCATGCTGCGGGCTCTTGAAAAACTCGCGGTGATAATTTGACGGTTGAGCTTCCATCGGTTAACCGGTTTTCTTCCGAAAGATTATCCAAAAAACCCCGGCTTGGATAGCAAGGATTCTGTTCCCAGGAAAGGATGCGCGCATCTCACCTTTTTCGGGCGTTGACTCCTCACTGGGAGCGCCGGCATCTTGCCGGCGTGTTCGACTCCGTCCACGCCGGCAAGATGCCAGCGCTCCCAGTCCTGCGGAAAAATGTGAGAGCGCACGGAAAGGAGGGTGCACCTCATTTTTGACGGAGCGTGGACATTCCTGTCCGCTTTGGCGTTGACCAGAACGAAGAGGCGGACAGGAATGTCCGCGCTCCTTTTGCCGCAGCCGCTGTCACAGACGGCCTTCATGGTTATTTGGCCCAGGCATGGCGGCCGGGCAATTCGCCCAAAGCCGGCGCGTCCTCTTCCAGCCGGCGCAACAATTCCTGCGTCATTTGCGTGAACTCCGGCCGCTTACGCATGACCTCCGGCGATTCATTGGGTCTCGGCACGCTTACAATCTCGACCAATCGCCCGGGATTGGTGGCCATGCGAAAAACCCGGTCTCCCAGGTAAACCGCCTCCTCGATCGAGTGGGTCACAATAAAAACCGTCCCCTGCTGCTCATTCCACAAACGGACCAAAAGCTCCTGCATCTGCAGGCGGATTTTGGGATCCAACGCGCCGAACGGTTCGTCCATGAGCAGGATTTTCGGCTGTAAAATCAAGGTGGCGGCAATCGACACGCGCTGCTGCATCCCGCCCGAGAGTTCGGAGGGATACTTGTCTTCCGAACCTTCAAGGTCAACTTTACCCATCCATTCGCGGGCCCGATCCCGCCGTTCGCGCCGGGACATGCCCCGCAACATGAGGCCAAAGGCAATATTATCGAGCACCGTCAGATGGGGCAGCAGCGAGTATTTCTGGTCCACGACACCCCGATCGGCGCTGGCCTTTTCGATCGGTTTGCCAAAAACGATCACCTCGCCGCTGGTAGGAGGAAAATGGGGCAATAATCCGGCAATAATTCGCAATAGGGTGGACTTTCCGCAGCCCGAGGGACCGACAATGGCAATGAGTTCGCCAACGTTCGGCAAATCGTGGACGATAAACGAGACATCCTTAATGGCCACCCGAGCGTGGGGCCCTTCGCCAAACGACTTGGTCACGTTGCGAAAAGTGACCAATTCCGGCAATGACGCCGCCGCCTGGACAGGAATGGATTGGGGTTTGGTTTCTTCCATGGTCAGTCCTGTCTCCGATAGGGGAAGAGGAGGCGCCCGCCCCAGCGCCAGGCTTGGTCACAAGCCACCGCGATCACCACGATGACAATCGCTACCATGAAAACGCGATCGATGCGCCCCCGGCGATTGCTTATGTCCAGCAGATAACCCAGCCCGCGCTCGGCGTTCGCCCAAACCTCGGCCAGGATAATCCAGGTCCAGCCAACCCCATAGACTCCCCGCATGTGATCCCAAATATCCGGCAGGGCCACCGGAAACAAGACGTAACGCACCAACTGCCATTGCGATGCGCCCTTGGTCACCGCGACGTCCAGATAAGCCACCGGCACATCCGCTACGCTCTTCATCACCAGCGGCAGCAGGGCGACGAAACAGACGATAAACAAAAACCCGATCTTTTGCACTTCGGTGGCCCCAAACCAGGCAATGGTCAAGGGTACGAAAACCACGACCGGGACGTACGAACCGACCAGCGCCACCGGCCGGAAGAAAGCGGCTATCGGCGGGAATGTCGCCATGTAAGTGCCCAAAGGCACCGCGACGAGGACAGCCAGAAAGAAGCCTAGATTCACCCGCTCGAAGGATGTAAGCGCGTTACGAACCAAGGCTTGCTCATAGTGGAGCGGCCAGAAAGCCTTGAGCACTTCGATCGGGCTGGCCAAAATGGTCACATTGACCAACCGATCCTCGTAGCGTTCCCCGCGGGTGAGGAACCACCAAGCCAACAGCACCAAGCCCACAAACGCAATGGTGAGGGTGATCTCCTTCGTGCGGTGCAGCTCTTGACGAACGCCCAAGTGGCCCAACCACACGATAACCGTCAGCACCCCGACAAAGCCCAGGGCAAAAACAAGGAAACCGAGCATAAAACCAATCGTTGCGAATCAGGTTGGCCGCGATTCAGCCCTATTCTTTTTCCAGCGGGAACACTTTGACTTCCACGCGCCGGTTCTTCTTGTTGTGGTCGAGATTGCCGGGATCGGTCATGCCCGCCGCCGGATTGTCCCATCCGTTGCCGATCACTTTGAATTTGTTGGGATCGAACTTGTACTTATTCATAATGGCCTTCCGCACCGAATCGGCTCGGTCGTAAGAAAGCTGCCGCACCAGGTCGGCTGGCACCACCCCTTTTTTGCTGGCGTCGGTGTTGCCTTCGATCACGACATAGGCGTTGCCGAAGGAGCCGGCCAGCTTGCCAATTTCCTCGAGCAAGTTCGGGATGGAAGGATCATACTCTGGATTCAACGCGGCCTTGTTGGCCTCGAACGTTATGATGACCGATTTGGTGAGGATTTCGCCCGATTCCGCCTCGGCGTTCTTGAACAGGGCGCCCGGCTTGAAAGTCGGCTGCGACAAATCGCGAACGTCGCGATATTCCGCGGACATTTTGGCGAGCAAACCCGCCGCTTTGACTTTGGCCGATGGCACCGTCGCGTCGATGGCCGCCAGGGATTTGTAGATCGTCGAGGCGCGATTCCAAACGACCTCGAAATTCGACGGATTCAGGGGATCG
>JADGRT010000335.1 GCA_017880715.1 Verrucomicrobiia bacterium
AGAGTGAGGGTGTGGTTTCCCGCCACGGCTGCATCAAGCTCCGTCCGGTGCCTTCCGTAGCGCAGATTTCCAATCTGCTGTGTCGCCGACTTCCAGTCGGCAGACCGTTCGATGGCCAAAGCGGCGGCGGATTGGAAATCCGCGATACAGCAGGTTGGAAACCTGCGCTACGAGGCGCTGCGAATCCGAGCTTGATGCAGCCCTGATTTCCAGCGGGAATCGGCCTCAGGGTTTGGTGACCTTCAGCCGAAAGAACGCCTTGGGTTCGCTGAAGATAGCGCTCAAATCGATCCGTTCTTCGCCATCGGAGCCATAAAAATCCATGACATCAGTCCAGGATGACTTGTTCGCGATCGAATTCGTATTGGCCTGGATGACGTAGTGCCGGACGTTGGAGGTGAACGGGAGAACCAGTTCGCGAGTGGCTGGCGAGAGCTTGACGTTCAGATAATCAAGGGCGTTGGTTGGGTTGGTCCCCGCCAGGTATTCTTGCAGATCGGTAAAACCATCCTTGTCGGCGTCGGCGCCCGGTGCGTTGTTGGTCAGTCCGTACTGCTTTTCCCAGAAATCGGGGATGTTGTTGCCGTTGGCATCGGTGGGATCCAGGAACATCAACACGTGGCGTTTCAGTTCCACATCATGTCCACCGTTCCAGTTGCCCGAGTCGGAGTCAGAGTAAAGCACGCCGACCATCTGGGGGGTGGAAAAACCTTCGTTGAAAGTGAACGTGGCCACGCCGTTGGTAATCTGCACCCATTGTCGCGAACCAATGTCTCCGTGCGAAATCATGTACTCCTGGGGATAAGAAAAACCGATCCAGGCCCCTTCAAAGTTGGCCGGAACGGTGTTGGAAATCACGTCGCTGAGTTCCTTGGCATAGACTTCGATGCGGCACGGCTCGCCGACGTAACAGTAATTGGTCACCACGCCGTCCACATAAATCTTTTTGTTATTCGGATTGGCCTGTGCTCCGACGCGGTAGCCGGTCTCGAAGGCCAACTGGGTTCCGACCAGAATCGGTTTAACCACTTCGGGCACCTTTTTGTCCGCGCCCGGCACTACCGAGATGGGCGCTTGGCCCGGATCGCCTGACGCGAGCCAGTTTTCCGTGGCGATCAATCCCTGGCCATAACGGCTGGAGCCGCGTGGATCAGTGAAAAAGGCCCGCAGGTCCGCGTCCGCGGCTAGTTGTTGCATCAGGGGCGCCAAGGTTCCGGCCATGACGAAAGTGGTGGCAGGCACATTCGTATTGCCCGCTAATGCCTGCAACCCGGCTTGAATTTGTTCGACCGGGTTTTGGCCGGGCACGACGGTGCGTTTCCAAATGGCAATGGGCCAAAACCCGGAGAACGCGGGCTTGTTGCCGCGTTCAGCGCTGTAGATCCAGTCGCGGTCCAGTTCGATGCAGAAGGGAAGATTGATGGGCAGCAAACTGTAGGAAATGCTGAATCCCGCGCCGAATTGCAGGGCCGGCACCAAGGTCCGGGTATGTTCGACGCGAAAGAAAGCCGCCTCCACCTCGAGCCCCATCGATAAATGCGACATTGGACCGATGCCTTCAAACAAGCCAATGGCGTCCTTGGAAATGGACACTGACCAAAGGTTATCCACATAGGCGCCGGTAAGCGTTTTATCCGCGTTGGGGCTTTTCAGGAAGCCGTAGAAGTATTTATAGCCGAGGTTGACATCGACGCCGGTATAATCCGCCATGCTCGCTTGCAGCGCCACGTAAATGGCTTCCGGAGCAAAATAGACCACCCAATCGTACTTCTCCTTGATCGGCTCGTAGGTGTCCGAAAAACCACCTTCCCAACCCACCCAACCCGTCCACCCGTCGAAGGTGCCTATCGTCGGACTTTGCGTCCCGAATTTCGGCTCGGGAACGGCGCCGTTCGATTTGATCCCGCCCACCACAGTCAGGGCCAGGATCGCCAACCGTATGAGGATATCGCGTTTCCAGTTCATAATATTTTTGAGGTTAGCCGGCGCGGAAGTTCGACGATTGCAGCGAAGCTTGGCCCAGGCTCACGGATGAGCAGATGATGCATCAACGAGACGAGAAGTCAAGCCGGCCTTCGAATGGTCCCGAATAACGAAGTGCATACCACCTTTATCGGGGCGCGGACATTCCTGTCCGCTTCGGCGCTTCGGTGTAATCGAAACGAAGATGCGGACAGGAATGTCCGCGCTCCAAAAGGGTGCAGGCCACCAGTGTTTGACGGAGGCGAGATGCGCTCCCGGAAGGTTCAGCGGTGCGTGCATTCGGTGCCTGCGGCTAGGTTTTTTCATCGCGGTTGAAATGCGGCAGGGACGCCGGTATGGGCAACGCGATTTCCAAAAAGCCCGCATACTGACCGTCCCGATACCAGGGGGCATGATAGATCAGTTTCCGCGCCCCCTGTTTCTCGATCGTATAGACATGGGTTTGGCGGTTCTCCATGAGTTGGCGGAGCTTGGTGCGGGATGGCTCCGGATGACAATCCAACAAGTTTTGACCGATCAACGCCAGTCCGCCCGACGATTGGAATGTTTCGGCGGCGGCCTGGTTCATTTCCAGGATGCGACCATCGAGACCGGCCACACTAATGGCGGCCGGAAACTCATTCACCCAGGAATGAACATCATTGGGAACGGAAGGGACGCTCATGGCGGCCTATAGGCCCATCAACTTGCGCGCGAAGTCGCCGTTGCGTTTGCAGTCGGCGATGGCGTCTTTCGAGGGGTTGGAGGTTTCCAGCACAATCCAGCCCTGGTAATTGATCGCGTGGAGCGCTTCGGCCACCGGTTCCATCTTGACCTTCCCCTCCCCCAGATAACTGCCCCCGTCCTTGAAATGGATCATGCACATGCGGCCCTTGAGCTCCTTGATGTCGGCCGGCACATCGAGGCCGGCGTTGGTGCAGTTGCCGATGTCGTAATAGGCGCCTACGGCTTCACTCCCGACCCGGTCGAGAAGTTCCAAATACTTTTTAGCCGACAGGGTGCATTCAATGCCGAGCGTCACGCCAGCGGCCTTGGCCTTCGGGGCCAGTTCCTTCAAACGACCCACCAGCGCGTCCACCGCGTCCTTCTTAAATTCTTTGCCTTGCACCAAATTGGCCTTGCCGAAAAAGGGCACCAGCATGGCCTTCGCGCCCAGATCCTTGGCGGCATCGATGCATTGCCCAACCCAGGCCGGAGCCTGGGGATCCTCGAAGAGCGGATAAGTGTTGAGAAGATCCATTGAAAGGGACGATACCGCCAGCCCGGCGGCTTGAGCCGAGTCTTTGTATTTCTGGCGCACGGCTGGATCGGCGATTTCAAGCGTGTCCGCGCGACCACCGACGCCGACTTCGACGCCGTCCATGCCGGCTTGCTTGGCGCGTTGGCAATCGCCGCCGAAATGCCGCGCGGCGATGCGGATCTTGGATGGTGCGGCTGCCAGGAGGCTGGTCATCAGGCCGGGAAGCACCACGGCACCGGCCAGTCCCGTAGTGGAGCCTTTAAGAAATGATCGTCGAGTCAGTGTCATCATAGGAGTTCCTTTCGGTAATGGCATAGGGTTCATGTAGGGATATGTCGCGGCAGAATAGTTTGCTTGTCGGCATGACGCAAGAGGGATGAATCGCTTTTGTGGAAGTGTTGGAAAACGGACGGTTGGTTGTGCGTGGTCATGCGTGCGGTACGATGGACCGGGCTTTCAGCCCTTGTTGTGTTTATGGTTTGAAACCTGGGGCGTTGCCCCAGGCTGAGATGAGGACGCACCGTTGGCGCTGACGGAGGCGAGCGCCACCTGTCCCGACAGTAGGTCGTAGGTCACCTCATCCACGCCGGCGGTGATGGCCTCCGGCGGCAGCGCGGGATTCAACCGCTCCGGCGCCGCGCTTTCCAGCGCTTGCTGCATCCATTGCCGCCCCGCTGGACGGTGCTTTGCCAAGCGATAGATGACCTATCCCTCGGTGCGATGCCTTTTTCGGACGTCAAAGCAGGGCCAACGGCCCGACCGATACCAGCGTGGGGCATCGCCCCACGTCACCGGAACAACGAATCAATGAGCGCCAACGGCGCGGTTCAACCGTCCGGCATCGGTCGTGA
>JADGRT010000336.1 GCA_017880715.1 Verrucomicrobiia bacterium
GTTCTGGCGTCGGCCACGTTACCGTCGAAGGTCTTATGGAAAACGGGGATGCCCTCCTCCTGCGTCACGCCCAAGCCAATTTGAATCAGCGGCCGGCCGGCCACGCCTTCCTTGTCGTGCCCCAATTTGCCCAGAGGGCATTTCTTGCCATACAAATAGGTATTGCATGTCCCTGACCGAACAGCATTTATTGCCTTAAACTCAGACATCGGAAACAACCCAGTTTCCGCCGGCCTTTTCGGGGAGACTAAACCGGTATCGCCTTCCAAAGCAAGAATACGATTCGGGGCAAGCTCCAGTTTTGGCCCGGTCGAGGCTGTGGTGCAACTCACTTTTTTCGGAGCGCCGCCATTCGGGGTGCGCCAATGCCAGCCGCACGCATCTGTTTCGTCCTCGTCCTTCGTCCTCGATCTGTGGTTTTGAAAAATCGAGGACGAGGACGAGGAACGAGGACGAAATCCATCAAGACAGCCGGGTGGTGGAAGGATCGGTATCTGGCTTTAGGCGAAGTTGATGTTGTTGACGATTCCTGCCTCTCCAGCGCGATCCAATAGCCGAATTAAGGCCGCTCGCTCCAAAGCACGCGAGCGGCGTCGAATGAGAATAATGATTCCCCGATGGGCCACCCGTTTGGCCACGGCGATAAAATCGTCGCGGTTGCAGGTAATGAGAATACGTTCCTGCGCATGGGCAACATGCAGGACTTCATCGTCAGTCGAGGTCGCGGGCATTATTTCACGCACCTTGACGACCGGGTGACCCAGCGCCCCGAGCGAGAAGGCGAGATCGTCGGGTACGTCATGGTCCAACAGGAATTTCACAACGCATCGGCGGCCATTTGGCGGGCAACAAGCACATCCATCTCACCACGATGGTCCTCGTAATAAGCGAGGCACTCGTAAACCTGGGCACGAGTCAGATTCGGGAAACAACGGATGATCACGCTGTCTACCGTTTCGCCGTTTTGCAGCAGTCCGATGACGTCATGCACGCCCACGCGGGTGCCGGCGACAATGGCGTTGCCGCCACGCACAGCGGCCACGCGCGTTATGTACCGGTAACTGGTTTCCTCGGGCGGCAGTCCGCAGGTCGAAACCACAGTTGCGTTTGAAGTCATGTTGAAATCTTACCCGGATTATCGTTAAGAGCAAGCGGCATATAAGACGACCTTCGAGCAGCGGTCTGAACCATGCACCGCACGTCTTCGGCTTTGCGGCTCTGCGACTTTGCGTTACCGATGAGATTCCGGGATTGACTGGCCACCCGGATGCCATGTTCGGTGGGCGGAGTTACACGACGCCCCTTTATTATTATGGGGCTCCCGAAGCTCGCCCCTCCGCTTCGCCGCGGATTATCTACATTTCTTGACCTGGTTCGGTCCGCAATTATCCAATGGCTTGCTCAACTCAGCCTTTCGAACCTGAAGTGCCGTCAGTTGCTTCTTAAGATCCGCAATCTCCTTATTGACCTTACGCAACTCCGTCTGGGTCTTGGTGCTCGCCAAATGGCTTGAGCCAAGCTGTTTGGCGATGTATCGCTCGAGTTGGCTCCTCAGAACTCGCAAATAGGGGTTGCCCCATATCGACCCCTCGCGGTATTCAAGCTTCCCAGCTCGGATGCCTTGCACAATGAAATCCCGGCTCACGCCATACTCCTTTTGAGCCGTTACCTCACTGAGGGTTGCCCCTTTGCGATTCCATTCACCGTATTCCGCCATATTGCATGTCCCTGAACGAACAGTTTTTATTGTCTTAAACTCAGACCTCGGAAACAAAGCGATTTTCCGCCGGTCTTTTCGGAGAGACTAACCCGGTATCGCCTTCCAAAGCAAGAAAATAGTGCCTGGGCAAGGGAAATATTGTTACGTTATTGCGGAAGATGCGCAAGATTTCCGAAAGACACACTGAGTATGCAAATTACCATTGTCGCAGGGGTCAAACTGCATTTCAGGGGAGGCGACGAACTTTTGAGCGTTCCAAGTCCCATCGCAGTCAGGTAGTTTGCTTCAATGCCTCGTCAGGAAAAACTCGCGCAATCTGGTGCGCCTCGTGCCAGAAGTGGAACGCTTCGGGATTTGCCGCCTTGATGCGATTAGCAAACTCCAGTTTAATGCTAAATTTGCGGGCCAGGGGTCAAGCCCGGAATTCGGAATCCTATTCATTCGGCATTCGGTTTGGCGTTCCACACTTTGCACGTTAAAACCGCGCGTTGCCTCAAGATTTGTACCCTTTTGTACCCGCAACTTTATCGGTTGGTCACTGGCATTGCGGATGCCGGCCTGGAAGAGTATCCCAGGCACTCCGGGAGCCTGACCAAGCCGAAGCATGAGATCCAGATGCTCCGGCTCAAATGGTTATGGCCAGGATTGTCTGGAGGAAGGTTTGCACCGCTGTGAAATGGGGCGTGACGTCTTCCGGAATGCCGCACGCCTTTGTTGGAGACGGTCCTCCAAGGCCCGGCGAAAAGCTGTGGCAGAGGCGTAGCGGGAGAGTTTCATGCGGTGCGTTTTTTCAGCAAAGCCGAGAACCAGGCCGGCAGTGATGCGTCCGCCTTGGTTTGGGTGAGTTCGATCAGCCGAATCAAACCCCGGCGGCGCCCCTCAGCCAGTGCCTGCTCAAGAAGGTCCGGACTGATGATGGCTTCCCGTGCCAGCGTGCGGATGGTGGGGAACGGACGGGTGACCTTAAAACCGCGCCGGGTTTCGACATCTGACGCTTTCAGAGCAGCCCGATGTAGCACCAGCACCTTGGGGATGGCAGCGTTGCGGCGGAACGTGGGCGGGACGGTCAGGTGCAACTTGGCCGGCATCACGTCCGAAAGCTCGTAGATGCTAAGGGCGCTCTGATGAGAATAAACGCCTTGGGGCTCTCCGGCTCGGTTCTGTGACCAAAGGTGCCAAAGGACCAGTTGAATCTGGTCCCCCTGCGGGAAGCGGGCCAGCCGGTAGATGCCGCGATGCTCGCGAATCCAGTTGCCCACCTTGACGTGGTGGTGCTGACTGCCAGGTTTGAAGCCAAGCTGGGTGGCTTGCCGCGTGGTGAAAAGCCCTTGCTGGCCCTCGGCGATTTCATAGAGGGCGTTCAGGTCGGGCTTGGCCAGATTTTTCACGGCATGAACCGACAAGTTTCTTGTATGTTTGTGCAAGGTTAATTCGTTCAAATACGGTGCTCTTGAGCTTTCTGAATTTCGCACGGCCACTTCCCAACCCTGGGCGCGAAGGGTGTCGCTGGGGGCGTGGAGGAAGGCGACGTGATGCGCGAGCAGGTGGTGCATCCACGACTGAAGAAATCGGGTTTTTTAAGCCAATTGACGCTACGCGTAAGGAAACATTGGTTTTCAATTGGCTTCTGCGACTTTGCTCGCAGCCCATACGGCTGTCCGTCCAACCAGTGAAAGTCCGGTGATGGTAAATGACGATGAACCATCCAGTCATAACCGACGCGGGAAGGGGCGACCCGACCTGCGAAAGCTCGGTCGTAAAAGCCTTGGCCAGAGCAGGGCAAGCCACATCTCCAGGCCGTAGCATAAAGCGAATGCTGCCGCTTCGTTACGCAACCCACGTGTTCTGGAATCGTGGGATCTGTGGTTGCCGAGCCAGTGCAAAGATGGCGAAGGCAGTACCAGCCATGAAGACAACGTCGAATGCAATTGCTGGAACCACCGGAGTACGGGTGACGGCATGGAGTGAAAGGACGGGCAGAATAAATTGGGGACCCTCTGGGGCTGGCGGGTTGAACCCGCAGCCTGGCGGAATAATTCATAAGCCGCCGGGTGACCAACAGAGGCGCAGATGTGGCCATAGTAAGCGACGATCCGGCCGGACAATACAACCGGTTGGGGAGCCAAGGGCCACTGGACCCGCGGTTCTGGTCAGAAATCTTCGGTGCCGCTTGGACGCGAGTCCGACTACGGAACAAACGCCGGGGATGGAGATACGAACCGTGACGGCCTATAAGCAGGCGCTGACCCGCCCGCGAAGGTGGCCGTGGCGTCAAGTGGGTTTGAAGCCGTACTGGGGAAAACCCGCCGTACGGAATTTTAGAGGGGGCGGAGGAAACGAAGTGCAT
>JADGRT010000337.1 GCA_017880715.1 Verrucomicrobiia bacterium
TTTGATTTTCCGGTATATAACACCCGGCTGGGCCACTGGATAAATGGAGGAAATCTTTCCTGGAACAATAGATCGATTTTCTATTTTGATGGAAGCGGAGCACACTATCTTCAAAATGCAAATTCTTTCTCCGGAGGCTTAACTGCGGGGGTTGTGAATTATCCGGGACTTATTGACGGCGGAAATGTACAAATTGATGATGCCCAGTCGGGCTTAAGCGAACCGGCCAATACTAAAGCCAAGGCCAATTAGCCTGGAGTTCCGGCTGATTTTTCGATGGATGAGGACAGCAGGTGCAAAACATCATAAAGCTTTCCTCGCCGGCCACCCATGAGTGTTGGGAAATTCCGGTGCTGTATGAGGACGCCCATCTGCTGGCGCTGGATAAACCCGCCCGCTTGTTGACGTCGCCCGATCGGTACGATCCCGATCGTCCCAACCTCATGCAGCTCTTGCACCGCGACATCGAACGCGGCCTCCCGTGGACCGCGAAACGCCAGCTCTCCTATCTGGCCAACACCCACCGTCTCGATTTCGAGACCTCGGGTATTCTGCTGCTGGCCAAGAACAAACCGGCGCTCATTGAACTGGCCAACCAGTTCGGCGCGGAACAAACGCACTCAGGCTACCTCGCCCTCGTCCATGGCAGCCCCGCCGAAAACAGCTTCGCGCTGGAAGCCAAACTGGGACCTGACCCCCTGCGACCAGGCGTGATGCGCGTGGATCCGAAACGCGGCAAAAAGGCCGCAACCCAGTTCGAGGTGCTCGAGCGATTTGACGGTTTCACACTGCTGAAGTGCCAGCCGTTGACCCTGCGAACGCACCAAATCCGCGCTCATTTGCAACATCTCCGACTGCCGCTGGCGGGCGCCACAACTTACGGTGGCAAGCCTTTGTGGCTGTCCAGACTCAAGCGTAATTTCCGGTTGAAACCCAACCACGTGGAACGCCCGTTGCTTGATCGTGTGGCGCTGCACGTGGAACAACTCACCATCCAACATCCGGAAAGCCGATTGCCGCTCACCCTCGCTTCGCCCTGGCCCAAGGACCTGCGAGTCGCTGTCAAATACTTGCGGCAATTCGCGCCATCCATCGACCACCCCGCGCCGGATTCAGCCATTGAGTCACCCGATCCAAACGAGAACATTCCCCCATCGGCCACCTCCCTGACCTAGCCACTCGCCCCCAAAAAAAACGGGATGGAATGCCCTCAAAAGCCCGCGCTGCGCTTAGCCACGTCCATTCAACAATCGGTAGGGCGGTGCTGCTGCGCCGCCCTGAGTTTATTGGTTCCGATAGTGATGGGAAGGAGTTCTGTTCGCTCACTAACCAGTGACCCGCAGTGGCGTCCCGCAATCCCATCGACAGCCGCAAAATGCATGGGCGGCGCAGCAGCGCCGCCCTACCATCAATGCATCGGCACGGCTGAAATGCCGCGATGACGCGCTAGCGTCTTGGAGTGCGGTAGCCCTCTACCGCTTTTCCTGCTGCTGCTTCAAGGCAAGCGCTCACAAAAAATGATCCCCTATTCCAAAGCGCCAGAGGCCTGGCGCACCCCAAAACCCAGCGGCCCTCGGATGGTCCTTTGGCTTTAGAAGCTAAAGGGATACTCGTGGAAAGGCGCTTCGTACCGTTAATGCCCACCAACAGCGGGCGATGCGTTCAACGACTCCGCCTTGGCCAACTTGGGCCAGGCATAACCGTAGAACGCCACGAAGGCAAAGCAAAACAACGGCACAATGTAGCCGTGGGACATGTCGTATTTATCAGCAACCGCTCCCATCAACTTGGGCAGGATAGCGCCACCCATGATGGCCATGACGATGAAAGCGGAAGCCTTCTTGGCGCGGGCGCCGAGGCCAAAGATGCCGAGGGCGAAGATGGTTGGAAACATGATCGACATGAAGAAGTAGCTCAGGAAAATGCTAGCGACTGAGACCCAGCCGAGGTTGAGGAAGATCAAGAAGCAAACGAGAACATTCATGACGCCATAGAGTCCGAGAACTCGGTGCGCTGCAAATTTCCTCAGCAGGCCTGCTCCGGTGATGCGCCCAATCAGGAAGCAAACGAAGCCAAGCGACGCAAGATTGGCAGCACCTTTGTCACTGATGGCCAGCACGCCACTCTTGTTCGTTTCAAACCAGCCGAGAAGCCAGCCAGGCATCCACTTGATGAACCAGCCTAGCCAAACTGGCAAGGATGCCACAAAATGACTAATGCTGGTGGAAATAGTTGTCAGGGTCTGATCCCACGCGGCGGGAATGGAAGGAACCATACAAAACCCGGTCTTGGTGTCGGCGGTCATCGAGTTGATGAAAAAGCTGAAGATGCCGGCCTGGGCCGCCACGTAGAGGAACTGGGCCGCCACTGCCATCGCAAAGTGTGGGTGCGCCCAGATGGAGTGTGACACATTGGGCGCAGAATCATCGAGGTGGTAATCATCCTCGGTTTTGACGTCCGGGATATAGGCGAAATAGAAAACCACCGCCAGGATGCAAACCACCACCCCCACGATGACGTAAGGAATGTACAGGGTCTCGCTGCCAGTGCTCCGTCCGGTGGCCGCGTCCTTGGTATAGAAAAACATGCTGCCGATGATCGGTCCAAAGATCCAGCCGATGCCGTTGCAGGACTGCGCCAGGTTGATGCGCGTCGCCGCGTAGCGCGTGGGACCGAGCACGGTCGTGTAGGGATTGGCGATCGTTTCCAGGAAGGTCAATCCGGCGGCAATGGCACAGACTCCGATGAGGTAGGCGACGAATGCCGTGGTCGGCGATACGGCGCCGGTATGGACCATGGCATTGATCTTCGTGGCCGGGATGAACCAAAACCCGCCCGCCGCCACCAGCAGGAGGCCCGTGATGATGCCGCCTTTATAGCCCAGCCGTATGGCCAGCCAACCCGCCGGCAGCGCCATCAGGAAGTAGCCCAGGTAGTGCGCGAACTGCACCCAGGCGGATTGCGATTTGCTCAGGCCCAGCTCATCTTGAAAGTGCTTATCCATCACGTCAATCATGCCGTTGCAAACGCCCCACAGGAGGAACAACGAACTAACGAGGATGAACGTGATTATCACGTTCTTGCCATCGGGCATGACGAAGAGGCTTTTCTTGTTTGTGCTCATAGTGATTGGCCGTTAGGCGTATAGAAATAGCCTAACAAGGTCAAGCCTTGGTTTTACCGTCGGACGGCGTGGGGCGTTTTCTTGCCGCAGATGTCGGTCGTCACCGCGCCTTCGAGCTTCGTTTCACCCAGTGGCTCGAACACCGCCGAGCGGAACCTGGAATCGTATGCGGGTAACACCCCATGGCATTTGCCCGTGCGGCAGCGTATAGTCGTGCAAAGCCAGGCTCAGTCCGAGTGCCGCTGAGGTGATAGGCACCCGGCGTTAAGCCTGTATTTTATCCGTCACGCCCGTCAACCTATCGACTGCGAAAAGCGAAACCGTGAGCCAGCGGTGATTCATGATCTCTAACGACACCATAAAGATGGCCCGAGAGGCTCTGGCCCCCAGATGACCCAGCCACCCCCCATCGCCGCACAGCCGAAGGGCAAAGCCTGGCACAGCCAGTCGGTTGAGGAGGTGCTGGCCCAGCTTGCTTCCACTGCGGAGGGACTCTCTTCGCCGGAAGCGGCGCAACGGCTCGCGGCCAACGGCCCGAACGAACTGAAGGAAGGCAAACCCATCAGCCCGTTCCAGATATTCCTCGGCCAGTTCAAGAGCCTCATCATCTGGATCCTCATCGCCGCCGGGGTCATCTCCGGCCTCCTCGGTGAAGTCGTGGACTGCCTCGCCATCCTCGCCATTGTCGTCCTCAACGCGGTCATCGGCTTCTACCAGGAATTCAAGGCCGAGAAGTCCATCGCGGCGCTCCAGAAGCTGACCGCGCCCCAGGCCACGGTGCGGCGTGATGGGCAAGTCACTTCGATTCCCGCCTCGGGCATCGTCGCCGGCGACATCCTCGCGCTGGCAGCCGGCGACCTGGTCGCGGCCGATGCCCGGCTCCTGGAGGCGGCCTCGTTCAAGTGCGTCGAGTCCGCGCTCACCGGCGAGTCGGATGCG
>JADGRT010000338.1 GCA_017880715.1 Verrucomicrobiia bacterium
TCGGGACTCAACCGTCGATCCGTCCACACCCGGCGTTGAAACGCCGGGCTATTTTCAAAAGTCCCTCCGGGACAAAAACAAGGCCTCCGGGCAGCACCTATAGCTTAAATCCTAGTGGCATTTGGACAGGCTGTCCCCGCCCCTGTTCATGAGTCGCCCCGGCGCCTGCCTGGGCTCCCATGCCTGCTGTGTCGCGAACTTGACTAATTCACGACTCTGCATATCGTATTTCCTGAAGATGAAGATTTCGAAGAAAACCGATTATGCTTTCAGGGCTCTTTTTACCTTGGTGGAACATTATGGAGGAGACCCTATTCCGATTCGCGAGCTGGCGCGCCGCAACGACGCGCCGAAGCGTTTTTTGGAGCATATCATGCTCGATCTAAAGGCCAAGGGATGGGTGGACAGTGTGGCGGGGGTTCGAGGCGGTTACGTGCTGGCCAAAAAGCCTGAACAAATCTCGATGGGTGAGGTGGTGCGTTATTTCGATGGCATTCTCGCGCCGATCGATTGCGTGTCGGTGTCAGGCTACATCCGTTGCACGCAGGAGCCAGTCTGCCGTTTTCGCCGGGTATTCCTGAACGCACGGAATTATGTCACCGAACTGATGGACAGTGCGACCCTGGCGTCCGTAGCCCAGGGTGCGCCGGTGACCGGACAGGAGGTTTTCGCTCCGGGTTTTGTCGGGGGTGAGGGGATTTAATCAGGCTTTTCTCCCCGTGCCAGCCCTGCCCTCCTACGTCCGGCAAGCAAATGGAGCGAGGACAAACGTTTCGATTCAGGTTAACCTATGGCCCATGAAATGGAAGGGTCGCAGAAAAGCAGTTTCATCTTGGGCGGTGCGCGGAATCACGGAATCCACGGTCGAGATCTTTGACCGTGACGCACGCGAGGCGGCCTGCAAACGGCGCGTTCTCCTGCTCGTCAAGTCATGAATGTCTGGCGCCAACTCGCGGGGTTTCTGGCGTTGCGACGCAACCCGTCGCTGCTGCTGTTGACCCTGGTGCTGGCCGGAACCGGCGAGCGGCTCTGGCTTGGTTTCGCGCCCAAATACCTCGAAACGCTGGGGGCGGGTGTTTTCATCATTGGCCTTTTCGATGCGCTTCAAACATGGCTCGGCGCGGTTTACGCCTATCCGGGCGGCTGGCTGACTGACCGTTGGGGCCATCGTCGCTCGCTGCTTTTCTTCGCCGGCCTCTCGGTCGCTGGCTATGCTGTGGTTTTGTTCTGGCGACATTGGCTCGCGTTGCTGCTGGGCGCGTTTTTGTTCCTGGCCTGGAGCGCGTTGTCCCTGCCCGCCACGTTCACCCTTATCGCCACCAACTTGAAGGCCCGTCAGTACACGATGGGCGTGGGCATCCAATCGATGGTGCGGCGTGTGCCCATGATGCTGGGGCCGCTGCTGGGGGGCTGGCTGGTGACTCGCTACGGTTGGGAGTACGGCATCCAGTTGGCCTTGGCCGGCTGCATCCTGCTCGGTTTGTTGGCGGCAACCGTCATCACGTTCCTGACCGCATCGGAAACGGAACGGATCCCGGGGAGAGAACCTGAGGCGCCATGCCCATACCCCGGTTCAGCGGTTGGGCACGAAAAACAACCTGGTTTCACCGACGTGGTGCGGTCCTTCAGTCCGGCTTTGCGCGAACTGTTGGTCAGCGATATCCTGATCCGGTTCTGCGAACGGATTCCCTACGCCTTTGTCATCCTATGGGCTATGAACCATGGTGGTGTAAACGCCCAGCAATTCGGCGTGCTGGTAGCCATTGAGATGGTGACGGCGATGCTATGCTACATCCCGGTCGCGCACCTGGCGGACAAATACGGTCGTCGTCCCTTCGTGCTGGCGACCTTTGTGTTTTTCACCCTTTTTCCGATTTCGTTGCTTTGGGCGCACAGCTTTGGCTGGCTGGCGGTCGCCTTTGCTGTGCGCGGCCTGAAGGAGTTTGGCGAACCGGCCCGCAAGGCGCTGATTATCGGCGAAGCCAGGGAAGAATTCCGGTCGCGTTCTTATGGCGCCTATTACCTGATTCGGGATGGCGTGGTCGGGACCGGCTCCTTTCTGGGCGCGTGGCTGTGGAGCCTGAGTCCGCAGGTCAACTTTGTCGGGGCCGCCGTCTGCGGCGCTTTGGGGACACTCTGGTTTTGGCGGTTTGTTTACCGGAAGGAAGCTTAGTTTTTACGGCTGCGGTCTCCAGGTCACCGCCGCGGATTATCCCAGTTGGACTCGCGGGTCTTGTTGTATGAGCGCGGGCAGGTTGGGCCAGTCAACCAGTTTCATGGCTATCAGGCAGTGCAAATAGACGGCCACGTGCTTTTCAGGATATTTGGCCAACAACTCTTCGACCGCCGCTTTCAAGGCCGCGTCTTCCACCGTGGCGGGGAATTGCTCGACAATGCCGTCTTGGTGGGGGATGCCCAGGCGATTCAAAAAATCCACCAACACGGCCTTTTGGCTGACCGTCAGCCATTGGCGCAAGAGCAGGGAAGCGGTTTCCTCCAAACGCGGGGCGGCCAGCACCGTCAACATGGCCGGATGCCGCTCGGTCTTCGGCTTTTTCAGGAAGAATTCGGGACGCACTTTGCGGGCGGCCGCGACCGCGCTCAAGGCGGCGCGGTAAGTCGGTTTGTCAGCCTGGAAGGTGGCGTCGAGGATCCCCACCGCCAAGGTGGCAGGCATGAAGCCAAAGATTTCGTGGCAGGTTAACATGGGTTCGTAGATTTAAGCCGGTTATAACATTAATTTACAAAGTCAATGACGAATGAACGATCCGGAAATCAGCGAGCCGCGCCCGCCAGCCGCTCGGTCAGGAAATCCCGGAACTGATCCAGGCTTTTCCAGGCGACGGCCACATCCATGGGCTTGGCTTGTGCGTCAATCACCGTGAAACCCTGGTCGTTGACGCGGATGCCCAGGCGCTCGATCTTTACCAGGTCCTGGCGGATCGCCAGATAGACGGCGACGGTGTCGAAAAGGGTGCTCGATTGTTTTTCCCAGTTCCGTTTGGCGGGATCTTTCTCGTTGGCAATGTTCCACAACCGGTAGTTCTCGATAACCGCCGATGCGATCGGATCGCTCGACTGGCGCAGGCGACGATAGCGGTCGCCGTCGAGCGCGATCAATCCGCACGTGTCCAGCGGAGTAATGATCATGGGCCAGGGTGCGGTGAAGACCTTTTGGCACGCCTTCACGTTGGCCTTGACGTTGTATTCGGCCGCCACCGTTGGGCTGCCGCCGTAACCCAGCCGCACACTGCCGTGCATGCCGACGAACCGGAGGCGCTGGGCAATCCTGGGTTCGCGTTCGAGGGCGGCGGCCAGATTGGGCACCGGACCAATGGCAATCAGCGTCACGGGTTCGGGGGATGACATGATGCAATCGATCATGGCTTGCACGCCGTTCGTATGGACTTTGCCAGGATACGATTTCAGATCGTACTGCTTGACCCACTCCGCCTGGGGACCCTCCCCCGGGGCGTTGATTTCCAACCCCAGGCCGACGGCGACATCGGTGCGGCCGGCCGTTTGCAGAAATTTTGCCAGCAGCCGCGCCCGGTAAAGGGCCTTGCCTTGATCGCCCACCACCAGTTTGAGGTCCAGTTCGGGCGATTTGAGCAACAGCCCCAGCGCCCAAGTGTCATCGATGTCATCGCCGATATCCGTATCCAGGATGACCGGGACAGGCTTGGCGGCGGCGGGGACGGTTTGGACTGGCATAAGGCAGACAAACGCCAGCAGCAACGCGCCCGAATGCCTCCCGACAGGAAGGTTGGATCGCAACCATGCAAACAAGGTCTTCATAACAGTAACGCCCATTATCCATCTTAAACGGCTGAACCGGGAAAGCCTAGAGTTGCGAAAGCCAGCCGTCAACACGTTCACTCAAACAAAGTGGTGTCGGCCACCGGAGCGGCCGCAGCTCCGAATGAGGGCTTCCCCACGTAGGGCGGACCTCCTGGTCCAATGTCACTAGGATTTCAACGCCGTCATCCCGGAGGGATGGCTGAAAATAGCCCAGCGTTTCAACGCTGGGACCGTGGCCTGGGTGTGCCAAGTC
>JADGRT010000339.1 GCA_017880715.1 Verrucomicrobiia bacterium
GGACGGCGGTTTGTCGCCAGGGCTGGCGGCACCACGCACGCTTTGCACGGTCGGCGCCACACGCGGGGCAACTGCCATCGGCGCGCTGGCAAGCACTTCCCGGGATACGCGAACCGCCGCCCTGGACACCGGCTGTGACTGCACGAACGTGGTCGTCGGCACGGCGATAACGGCTCCCGGTACTTGCCGGTTGGCGTACACCACATTGGTCACGTTGGTGGTGTTGTAAGTGTTGTTGATCACGGTGTTATTGATCACCGTGTTGCTGCGGTTGACGTTCTCGAAATAGCTGCGACTGGCCGAATAGGAAGGTCGATAGACCTCACGTGGCGCCAGCGGGAACCAGGCGACGCCACCGACGTTTCCGCTGGAGACGCCCAACCGGAAGTTGTCACCGCCCACGAACACCACCAGGGCCGGGGCGTAATAGGCCGTGCTGCGCACCGGACCCGGTACCCAACCCCATCGGTTACCGAGGTTGGCCCAGCGGCCGTAATGGGACACGGCGAAGCCCCAGGGCGCGTCGTCGATCCAGGTCCAACCCCACGGATCGATCCAGGCCCAATGACCGTCGCGGTAAGGCGCCCAGTCAGCCGCCACGCGATTCGGGAGCCAGACGTTACCGTAAGTCGCATCGACGCGCCAGGTCCCGTTGGCGTCGAGGTCCTGGTAGCCGACCAGATCGCCCGATACATAGCGGGCCGAGCCCGAGTTGTCGAAAACACGGTCGCGCGCGCTAGCCCAGCGATCAAATTCGTCCAGGCGCGGCACATTCAGATACTCGTATTCGCGCAAGCCGGTCCCCTTGAAGCGATACGGTTGGCGCGAATCAACTACATAGGCTGCGCCTTCTCCAAGCACCTCACCCTGGCCTTTGCGCACGATAATGTCAGTCGCATAGCCGTCGGGGTCCACCGCGATGCGGTATTCACCTGGTTGGCGCAGCGTAAAGGCGAGATTCGGCGTATCAACTTCAAACACCTGGTTGAGTGCGAGGCGACGCACACGCACGTTCAAGATGCCCTGCGTCAATTGCAGTTGGGTGATTCGGTTGTCCAGATTGAGAATCGAGACGCTGGTGTTGGCGTTCATGCGAATCATGGCGCCGCCGACCTGGATTTCGGCCCGCGCACCCCCGTCCACCCAAAGACGGTCGCCGTTGGTCAGCGGCCGATTGACTGTGGCCCGGACCCAATCGTTCTCGCCAGCCGGTGAAAAACTGACCGCGCCAGCGGTGTAACCCAGACGTGCCACGCGTGACGGCGGGTCCGCGCTGGCCGCGCCGCTGAAGGCCAAAACTGCGGCACCAAGGACGAACCCGAAAACCCGGGAACTCAGAGATTGCATCTGCATGATGATTCCTTTCGAAAGATGGCACGACCGCGACCACCTAGGCCGATCGGGTCACGAAACAGCTGCAACGGCATGCGGTTGATATGCATCTTTAACGCGGCTCACCCTCGTTTCGACACCATCGATTACGTTCTGTTGCAATGATGTCGAGCATCCTGCACTGCACTGCGCCGGTCATCTGTTCGGTAGCGCACAGTCCCGCGAATTGCTTCAGGTATCTTTTGAAATCTTGATCGAGGGAAACTTGGAGGAAAAATCCTTGTTCTTGGCCGCAATCGACAACGCCACTTTGCGCGCCACGGCTTTGTAGATGCCGGCCACGTCACCTTCCGGATCAGAGACGACCGTCGGCTTGCCATTGTCGGCCTGCAGGCGAATCTGCATATCGAGCGGCAAGGCACCGAGGTAATCCATGCCGTATTCAGCGGCCATCCTCTTGCCGCCATCAGCGCCAAAAATGTGTTCCACATGGCCGCACTGGCTGCACACATGGACCGCCATATTTTCGACAATGCCCAAAATCGGCACCCCCACTTTCTCGAACATCTTGATGCCCTTTTTGGCATCGAGCAGCGCGATGTCCTGCGGCGTCGTCACAATCACTGCGCCGGTCATCGGCACGCGCTGCGAGAGCGTCAACTGGATGTCGCCAGTGCCCGGGGGCAGATCGACAATCAGATAATCCAGATCACGCCAGTTGGTCTGGCGCAGCAATTGCTCGAGCGCCTGGGTGGCCATGGGACCGCGCCAGATCATGGCTTCGTCTTGCGCTACCAGAAACCCAATCGACATCACCTGCACGCCATAGTTTTCCAGCGGATCCATGGTTTGCCCGTCGGTGCTCTCAGGGCGCCCGTCAATGCCCATCATCATGGGAATACTGGGGCCATAAATATCAGCGTCGAGCAGGCCCACACTGGCGCCCTCGGCGGCCAGCGCCAACGCCAGATTGACGGCGGTGGTGCTCTTGCCCACCCCGCCCTTGCCCGAAGCAACCGCCACAATGTTCTTGACCTTGGGCAACAGTTGCACACCGCGCTGCACCGCATGCGGCACGATTTTCATGTTGACGTTGACCGAGACATTGCTGACACCTGCCACCCCTTTGGCGGCAGCAACCAGCGCCTTGCGAAAGCCGGGAATCTGGCTTTTCGCTGGGTAACCCAGTTCAACGTCAAACGTCACGTCGCCGTCGATGACGCTCAGATTCTTGATGGATTTGGAGGACACAAAATCGCCTCCGGTGTTGGGATCAATCACACTTTTAAGTGCGTCAGTCACCATTTGTTCTGTCACTGGCATTAATTACTCCTGTAAACCTATAGTCTAGCGAAGACTGTTTTAACCTTGTTTGTGCGGGTAAATCAGGGTTTCCCCCGCCAATGCGCGGGAATCTCCGACTGACAATGTTTTCATGTCACCCGACAGCACTCCACGGCCCGCGACCGGGCTATTGCTTACCGGAGGCGGCGTCGGCGTTTCGACCAACAAGGCCGATATCAAGGGCGGTGCGCTCGCGAGTTACCTGTTGTTCGAGAGTGGCTACACCGGTGAGCTGATGGCACTGGGCTACGCCGATGCGCAAAAACAAAGAGGCAAAATCTGCCAATTCTTTGCCTGGACCGATCCCGTGCCAGCGCAGCTGCTGGGCGAATCGGCGACCAAGCCGTTCATCGAGCGCCGAAGAGACCCGCTGCGCGTGCGCTAGGCCGATTTTGTTAATATTGTCGTACTGCGAATCGTGGTTGGGCGGGCGGCGCAGTTTGCGGACTCCGGCCCACGCTCGCGGTCAGATTGAACGGCAGGTCAGCGTTACTTTTTTAACAGCACCGCCTGCTCCTGCAAGCTCAGCAGTCACCGCGAATCGGGCCTGCGCTCGCAAACCGCACCACCCACCTTGGGTGACGCGTTGGCCGGACCCGACGCCACCTGCCCGACTCCTCGGAGTTGACGGTGCAGGTAGCCTATTTCCGGTTCAGACACATTGCCGCCCGTGGCTTGTCGGAACTGCCTCCTCCAAAGCCGACAGTCAAACCACTGTTTCACGGACAGCAATAAGGCGGCGATTTCGTCCAAGCGAGCACCCGTCACCGACCAGGTGCGGATATGTTGAAACGCAGTTCTCCTGAATTAGGGACATACTGAATCATGCGAAAGAGACATTGCACCTGTGGTGCGGAAGCCGATGTGCGTCGCGGCACCCGCCGCACGCCGGATGGGCGTGACGAAATCGTCTACCGAATGATCTGTCCCGTCTGCGGGCAGCTCGGCCCCGCAATTCCGGCTGCGGGGAAGGACGAAGGCACCGCCCTCGCCGAAGCAGTTGAGGCGTGGAATGAAATGATCCCCCGTCTACGACCGCTGGAAGACTGAATTCATTCACCCGTTTTACTTTTTGAAAATGGGGCACCGATTCGATTGAAAGACAGGTCAAGACACACAAGCGACATTCGACTTTCCGAACTGCCTCCTCCAAACCAGCCGTTCAAACGTGAGTGTCTGGGTCGGCTTTATGGCGACGATTTCATCTGCCTGAGGACCCGCACCCGACCAACAGGAGTCGCTCGAGGGCCGCGCTTCGTAGCGGCCATAAAATCCACTTGGTTCTCAGCACCAGTCATTCGGCGGCACGGGATAGTCCTCTCGACGAGTCGACTCCTGTGCAGCGTTCAAAATCCTGGCACGACAAGT
>JADGRT010000340.1 GCA_017880715.1 Verrucomicrobiia bacterium
AATGTCCTCCTCACCGGCGGCGTCACCCGTTCGCGGCGCGTGCAAAACTATTTCCGAGAGGCCCTGGCCCGGCATCACATGACGCTCCAACCAGCGGCGGATGAAGATGCGCTCTTCCTGGAAGCCCTGGGCTGCGCTCGCCTCGCGGCGGAAACGCCTGGGACGGTGCCCGCCCTCGACCAACTGCCAGCACCCGCCGCCGAAGCCAGCCTCGAAAAGTTGAGCGCCTTGTCCGGTTTCCTGCCGCGCGTGACCCGCATGCCGCCCCAACCCCTGGCTTATGTGAACGGCGATTGCCGCGAATTGCTGTTGGGATTCGACATCGGCTCGACGGGTTCCAAGGCGGTCGCGCTTGATGTGCTTTCCCGAAAGGTGGTTTGGGAAGGATATTGTCAGACCCTGGGAGTGCCGGTGGCGGCCGCGCAATCGCTGTTGAAGCAATTCCTGCAAGGCCCGGCGCGCCATTGCCGCCTGGCCGGCTTTGGCGTCACCGGCAGCGGCCGGGAAATTGTGGGATCCCTCCTGACCACCTGCTACGGAAAAGAGGCCGTCTATATCTTGAATGAAATCGCCGCGCACGCCGAAGGCGCCTGCCATTTCAACCCGCGCGTCGATACCATCTTCGAAATCGGCGGTCAGGACGCCAAATACATCCGCCTGGCCGAGGGCCGCGTCATCGATTGCGCCATGAACGAGGCTTGCAGCGCCGGCACCGGATCGTTCATCGAGGAACAAGGGAAAAAGTTCACCGGCATTCGCGATGTTGTACATTTGGGCGAAACGGCCTTGAACGCCCCTTCTGGCGTCTCCCTGGGGCAACACTGTTCGGTGTTTATGGCCGAAATTATCGACCAGGCCGTCGCCGCCGGCGTAGCCAACGAGTCCATCATTGCCGGGCTTTACGATTCCATCATCCAGAATTACCTGAACCGGGTCAAAGGCAGCCGCTCGGTTGGCCGGGTGATTTTCTGCCAGGGCATGCCGTTCGCCTCGGACGCCCTGGCCGCGGCCGTCGCCCGCCAAACCGGGAGCGAGGTCATCATTCCCCCGAACCCCGGCACGGTCGGCGCCCTGGGCATCGCCCTGTTGTCCCGCCGCGAACTGGCGTGGCAAGGCCGGCAACCCCTGGATCCGGTCCGTTTCCTGGGCGCCAAGGTGGATCAGAAGAACACTTTCGTATGCAAGTCCGCGATCGGCTGCGGCGGCGCCGGAAACCGCTGCAAAATCGAGGCCCTTAAAACCATCGTGGCCGGCGATCGACAGACCTTCACCTGGGGCGGCGGCTGCTCGTTGCACGACCAAGGCACGCGCCGCAAGAAATTGCCCGACCACGCCCCGGATCCGTTCCGCGAACGCGCGGATTGGCAGCGCGAACATTTGGAACTCCTGAACCAGGCCCGCGGCGGCAAACGAATCGCGGTTGCCGACGAGTTCATGCTGAAAGGGCTGTTCCCGTTTTTCACCACGTTCCTTTACGAATGCGGGTTCGATCTGGAAGTCGTGGCGGGGGCGGATCAGTCCACGTTGAAACGCGGCATCCAGGAAGCCAACGTGCCGTTCTGCGCGCCCATGCAACTGTTCCACGGCGTGGCGCGCCGGATGACCGAAACCCAGGCCGATTACCTGTTCCTGCCCATGATCCGCCATCTGCCACGCGTCAAGGACGAACCGCATGCGGTGGTCTGTCCGATCGTTCAAGCCAGCCCGGATTTGTTGCGGTGGGATTTGGGTCCGGCCAACGCGCGCAAAATCCTTTCGCCCGTGGTGGACGTGGGCCCCGGCAATCTGGCTTCGGCCAAGTTCGTCACCAGTTGCCGGCGATTGGCCGAGGAATTAGGCGTCGCGCGTCGAACCTGGCAGGCAGCGTTCCGGAAAGCCCGGGCGACCCAGGAGCAATTCGAAGCTCACTGCCTGGCCCTTGGCCAGCGCGCTTTGGAGTATTGCGCCCGCCACCACCTTGCCCCCGTCGTGGTGTTGGGACGCCCCTACACCATCTACAATCCCGTCCTTAATTCCAACGTGCCGGCCATCCTGCGCGAGCAAGGGGCCATCGGCATCCCGGTCGATTGCTACCCGCTGAACCCGGAAACCCCGGTGTTCCAGAGCATGTTCTGGGGCCACGGCCAGCGCAGCTTGCGCGCCGCGCACCAAATTCGCCGCTCCCCGGGAGTTTATAGCCTCTATTGCAGCAACTACTCCTGCGGTCCGGACAGTTTTAATCTCCATTTCTACAGTTACATCATGGAGGGCAGACCCTTCGCGATCATTGAAACGGACGGTCATTCGGGCGACGCCGGCACCAAGACGCGCGTGGAGGCGTTTCTGCATTGCGTGGAACAAGAGCGTCGATCCGCCACGCCTCCTCCCGCTCCGAACGATTTTCAGCGCCTGGAACCGCCGCCCCTGAGCCTGCGCGACTTCAAGTCCAACGAAGTGGTTTTGGTTCCGCGCCTGGGACCGGGCAGCGAGGTCGTCACCGCCTGCCTGCAGGGCGCGGGCATTCCCGCGGAAAGCCTGCCCCTGCCCAACCGCGATACGCTTCGACTCGGCCGTCGTTACACCTCCGGCAAGGAGTGTCTGCCCATGTGCCTCACCTTGGGCAACCTGCTCCAGCGACTCGAAGGCGAAACCGATCCGCTGCGGCGGTTCGTCTATCTCATGCCGGGCACCAACGGCCCCTGCCGGTTCGGCGTCTATAATCTCCTGAATCGCATCACGCTCGAACGCCTGGGCTGGAACGATCGCCTCCGGATCTGGTCGCCCAAAGATGCCAACTATTTCGCCGGCTTGCCGCCCGGATTCGCCATGCTGGTCTTCGCCGGTTTCATGGCGTCCGACCTGCTGCTGGACGCGTTGCTCACGGTACGGCCCGCGGAGAGTGAAAAGGGCGCCGCCCAGCTTCTTTACGCAAAAAACCGCGCGGCCCTGCTAGCCTTGTTGGAAACCGCCGCTCACGGGGATTTGTCGTTGCCCCGCTCGCTCTGGCAGATAGCCAGCGGCCGGCTTTTCGGCATCCCGCGGTTGCTGGCCGAAGCCGCCACGGCCTTCGCCCGGATCAAACAACCCACGACGCAGCCCACCGTTCTGTTGGTCGGCGAAATATATGTGCGTTGCGATGACTTCGCCAACGACTTCATCGTCCAAAAACTGGAATCGCAGGGCCTGCGAGTGCGCTTGGCCCCCTTCAACGAATGGATGGAATATTGCGATTTCATCAGTTACCAAATGGGAAACAAGAGCGGATGGTCCGCGCGCCTGGTCAGTTACCTCCAGCAACGCATCCAGGACACGACCTATCGATCGATGGCGCAAACGCTCGGCTGGCCGCCGCGCCCCACGGTCCCCGACTCACTGCGCGCCGCCCAACCGTTCCTACGCCCCGAGATGGCTGGAGAAGCCGTGCTGACCATCGGCAGTGCCGCCCATGAATGGCACGAAAAACGCATCGACGGCGTCGTCAGCGTGGGACCGCTGGAATGCATGCCCAATAAAATTGCCGAAGCCCAGTTCTATCACCTGTCGGAAAAACACGGCCTGCCTTCCCTGACCATTCCGTTGAACGGCGACCCCGTCGATCCCGAAATAATCCATAACTTCGCCTTCGAAGTGCGGAACCGTTTTCAACAAAAGCGGCCGGGCTTGGCCATCGACCATCCCTGCCCCAGTCCGGCTTCGCATCAGGGAAATGCCACGACGCCGCTGATTCAAGCGCGCCCCTCTTCCGCCGCCGAATTGCAGGAAGTGGAACGCTGATATTCTCCACTGCCCCCTCGTCCTCGTCCTCGAAATCCCGATCGAGGACGAGGGACCAGGGACGAGGACGAACGTTTCCCTCCACCAGCTTCAGCACCCGTATCTGCTCGGCCGTTTCGTGAACAAACTCATCATCCTGGGTCCCGGATCCAAAGTCCGTGTCAAAAACCTAGCCAAAGATATTTGAGGTTTAAACCGCGGATTACGCGGATTTACGCGGATAAAAATGGGCTTTATTGTCCCCTCTTATCCGTGTTTATCCGCGTTTATCTACGTCATCCG
>JADGRT010000341.1 GCA_017880715.1 Verrucomicrobiia bacterium
CCATTCCTGTCCTTTTTTTTGAGTGGGCAGGCTCATGGCTTTCAGGCGATCGATGATCGCCGGATTTCGCCACTCAAATTTCATCGGCTCGAAGACAGGGGGTGACGTCTTATAATCCATCATTGCCGCCAGCAACGGCGTGGCGCAAAAATTCTGATCATCCGGCACCGGTGGCGGGATCACCGCGCTGAATGCCAGCGAACCGCCCTTGGCTTCCACTTCACGCTGGAGGCGGGCATAGGCCCGCTTGCCGCGCCACAGTTCCAGCGAGTAAAGCAGGGTCGCGAACGACAAAAACACCAGCAGTGTCCAGCCGTAAAATCGCGTGCACTCCGGGCGCGGGTTAAAGCGCAACCGGAACCTATCCTTGCGCGGGGCGAGAAACCCCTCCCGCCACATCATGGCGCCACGCCACCACAAACAATACAGGAACGGCGATAACAGAATGGCCAGATAAAGGATGGGCCGCCAATGGAATCCGTGCGTGATCAGACTGGCGAACAGGGCGACACAGGCCACCAGCACAGCGGCACCGACCAGACACAGGAGGATTCTAGTGATCCAAGGGATTTTGGTTTCTGAGGTGTTCATAATTGATCCCTAAAGAATTAAAACGGCGCATCCGCTACTTGCTTGATCGTCCTCGTCCTCGTCCTTCGTCCCTCGTCCTCGATTCAACAACTAAAGAATTCGAGGACGAGGACGAGGGACGAAGGACGAATTGACGGCGCTGCCTCCGGGTTCTCGGAGACAGACTGAATATTCAATGTCATTAGGATCTGAGCTGCGGGTGCGGGACGGAGGCCGTGTTTTTGTCCCGAAGGGACGAACGAGAATAGCCCAGCGTTTCAACGCTGGGCGCGGACGGATCGACGGTTGAGTCCCGCAGGGACGGTTGAGGGTGTGGTTCTCAGCCGTCCCTTCGGGACTTGGCACGCCCAGGCCACGGTCCCAGCATTGAAACGCTGGGCTATTCTCAGGCATCCCTCCGGGATGACTACGATGAATTCCTAGTGACATTGGACGGCATTTTTGTGGGTCGCAGCATACTCAATCAGCTCATCAGACTGTTACCGCCATAATCACTGCGCGGTGACGGCACCGTCTTAGGCGGCCGATCCACGGGTTTGTTTTCGGGCGCCGCGTTCGGTATCGCCGGCCATTGGCTCAGCAATCGTTCTCGCATCATGAAGGCCTGGAGCAGTTCGCGGGGCGCGGGCAACGCGCCTTGACTCGCCGTCTGCGAAACCTCGGGCGCCGTCAGCCAAAAGAACAGAGTTAGCATCCAAACCCCTGCCAGTCCGGCCAGGGCGCCGCGTCGGCCAGTCAGCAGCGCCTGCCACCAGGTGACTGACGGGTTCGACGTCGATGCTCGGGATGGTGCAGGCTGCCAGGAGTTGTTCCGTTTTTCAGAGTGAATAGAACGTGTCCAACGGTCGTGCCAGGCTGGCGTGGGTTCCATGTCTGGCGTGGCTTTGCTCCAGGACGAAAGCGCTCCACTCAACGTCCGTAACTCGTGGTAATAGCGGCGGCAATCGGAGCAAGCCGCCAAGTGGGCTTCGGCGGCAGCCCGTTCGGAGGCTGTCAGAACGCCGGCGGCCAGCAGGCTGAGCTGCTGACGTTGTTGGCCGCACGAGGCGAAGAGCCGTTTCATGTCCATGTATCCCATGAGACCTCCGAAAGGTTCAGATTCATTTTGCGTAATTTTCCCAGCGCATGATGCAGCCGGGATTTCACGGTGCCGACCGAGCAGCCCAGCACGGAGGCCATGTCGGCCAGCGAGGCGTCCTCGAAGAAGCGCAGCAGGATTACGTCTCGGTGCTTGGGCGGGAGCGTTGCGATGGCTCGCCGCAATTCGCCGGCCAGCTCCTGTTGCTCGACGGCGCCAGCGGGTGTGGGGCCTTGGGCAGGGAGGTTATTGTGCGTTTCCTCGTGCTTTCCGGCATCGAAAAACGGCAGCCACGCCAGCGGGATGGGGCGACAGCGCGCGCGGCGGATGCTCTTCTGGCAGCGATGAAGCAGGATGGCGTAAAGCCAGGTCGAGAGGCGGCAGGTTCCATTATAGCGGCCGAGGGATCGCCAGGCCTCGATCAGGGTTTCGGACGCCAGGTCCTCGGCCGCGCTCGGATCGTGGCAAAGCGCCGCCGCCTGGCGCAACAGACGGGCTTCCAGCGGTTGCACCAGCCGGCAAAACGCCTGCGTGTCCCCCTCCTGTGCCTGGGCCAGGAGTGCCTGCGTGTCGGGCGGTTCGATGCGGTCTTCGGCGATGACCATCTATCTATCAATTCCCGCCCGCGTCGAAAAGGTTCAAAAAAACGCATGGAAGCGAACTGCTGCTTGCCTCGAAGGCGCGGTGCAGGCAGAATGCGCGGGTCATGAACCTGTACTCTTTTTGCCAAGGCTTTGGAATTTGCCTTATGACCTTTTCAGCTACCGTCCCGGCCCAGGATACCGCCCTGGGTTTGTTTGAACAGCAGGGTGACGTGGGCTCCCCGGCCCACGCGGGCTCCGCACAATATGACTCGAGTCGCCAAACCTATCTCGTGGCGGGCGGCGGCGAAAACATGTGGCTGACCAACGATGCGTTTCATTTTGTCTGGAAAAAGATGTCCGGAGATTTCTCGTTGGCCGCCAATATTGCCTGGATCGGCGCCGGCGGCAATGCTCACCGGAAAGCCGGATTGATCATTCGCCAAAGCCTGGCCCCCGATTCGCCCTACGTGGATGCCGTGGTTCATGGCGACGGGCTGACCTCACTCCAATTCCGGGATGCCTCCGGCGGGCCGACGCGCGAAATCCAAGCCAATCTAACCCGGCCGAGTCGCCTGCGTTTGGAGCGGCAGGGCGACACAGTGTTCATGTCGTTGGCACCGGAAGGTGGCGCGCTGCAGCCTTCCGGTTGTTCCTACCGGATCCCGTTCAAAGATCCGGTTTACGTGGGCTTGGCGGTTTGCGCGCATGACAACGGCGTCTTGGAGAAAGCTCAATTCTCGAACGTTCAAATCGCCTCAAGCCAGGCTCAAACCGCGCTGCGGCCGGGATTGCATTGCAGCTTGGAAATCGTTCCCATCGGCTCCAAAGACCGCAAGGCTATTTACCACACCACGAACCCTATCGAAGCTCCCAACTGGTCGCCTGATGGAAAATTCTTTTTGTTCAATGGCCAGGGGCGGATTTATCGATTGCCGGTTGCCGGCGGGGTTCCCGAGCTGGTGGATACGGCCTTTGCGAACCGGTGTAATAACGATCATGGCCTTTCGCCGGACGGAACCCAACTGGCGATCAGCGATCAGTCGCAAGGCGGAAAATCGCTGATCTACACCGTGCCCATCGCCGGCGGAACGCCCCGGAAAATCACCACGCTCGGGCCTTCCTATTGGCATGGGTGGTCGCCGGACGGGCAGACGCTCACCTATTGTGCCGAACGCAATGGGGAATTTGACATTTACACCATTCCGGCGACGGGTGGTGCGGAGAAACGCCTGACCGCTTCACCCGGGCTGGATGACGGGCCGGAGTACACCGCCGACGGGCAGTACATTTATTTCAATTCGGACCGGACCGGCACCATGCAGATCTGGCGCATGAAGGCGGACGGCAGCCAGCCCGAGCAGGTGACTTCCGATGAGCGCAACAACTGGTTTCCCCATCCCTCGCCCGACGGCAAATGGATTGTCTTTCTATCCTACGAGAAGGGTGTCAAAGGCCACCCGGCCGAGCAGATTGTGCAAATCCGGCTCATGCCCATCGGGGGCCGTGAAATCCAGGTGCTGGCGCGGCTCTTCGGCGGCCAGGGAACGATCAATGTGCCCTCCTGGTCTCCCGACAGCCGCCAGGTCGCGTTTGTCAGCTATGAAAGGTATTAATTGCCTCGCCGCCCTGAAAGCGCTGAGCGAACACACCCGCAACCCAAGTTCAGAACTCAGGAAAACCGCTTTTTCCCGCCCAAAGTGCGCCAACTTCAATTCCCTCACTCTCCGTTGCCTCTGTTACCTCCTTCATCCCTCCTCCATGATTCTGCCACTT
>JADGRT010000342.1 GCA_017880715.1 Verrucomicrobiia bacterium
ATGTCGCACTGCGACACCCAAGCGTCGCATCCACTTGAGCAACGCGGTAGGCAATGCCTACACGGTGTCCCAGTGTGGGCGTGAGATACAGGCTCATCGACCCTGGTCTGATCGACCTGGCACGTTGTTTGCAGACAGGAAATTTCCAGTCGCCCCAGAAAAGTACCGCATGTCCGCATCCGCATCAACCCCAACACCTTGCATTGGCATCATTGTTACAGGAAGGATTCCCCATAAGATTTACCGGGCAGGATATTGAAAGAGGCACTTTTTCCCACCGACATGCGGTAATAACCCTGGAAGATTCTGAAGATAAGTATATTCCATTAAATCATATAAGTCCTGAACAGGCTCCCTTCAATATCTATAATTCTCTTCTTATCAAACCAAAAGCAAATTATGACACCCGAAGAAATGCTGGCCGAGTTAAACCGGCTTAAAGCTGAAAACGAAAGCCTGAAAAACTCGACGGCGCACGTCCGTTCCCTCTCGCTGAAGATTTCTGAAAAGGGGGCGGTGTCCTTGTACGGCCTGGGACGCTTTCCGGTTACGCTCTACAAAGAGCAGTGGCAGAAAGTCCTGGGTGCCGCCGATGAAATCAAGGCGTTCATCAAGGCGAACGACGCGCAACTGAAAGCGAAAGAGCAGGCAAGTTTATGAGAACAAGAAGCTGCGGCCAAGGCAGATTCGCCCGCGCTGAAACCATCACTTATGGGATTCCGGTTGGAAATACTCGAATGAAAAAGCTTGCGGTTGCAGCGTTGGTCGGAGCCCTCGTGTTGGCGGCCGCATGGCCGTTGATGGCGCTGGATGTTTTTCAGCAAAATGCCCGTCTGGGTCGCGGGGTAAATATCCTGGGCTGGGATGCCTTATGGCAGGACCGGGCGCGGGGGAAGTTCAAGGATGTCCACTTCCAGCTGATCCGGGAGGCGGGTTTCAATCATGTCCGCATCAATCTTCATCCGTTGCGCGATGGCCAGCCGGACGCCCATGGCAAGTTGCGGGATGAGTTTTTCAACACCCTGGATTGGGCGGTTGACCAGGCCCTTGCCAACGGGCTGCTGGTGATCCTTGATTTTCATGATGACCTGGCGATTTCCCCCGATCCCGCAGGTAAAAAGCCGGCGTTTCTTGATTGCTGGACAGCCCTCGCTGAACACTGCCAAAACAGGCCGGACACCGTTTTGTTCGAGATTCTCAATGAGCCGGCCCCCCAGTTCACCCAGGAATCATGGAATGAATACTGGCGCGCCGCACTGGCGATCATTCGCCAGACGAATCCCAGCCGGACGGTCATCATCGGTCCGGCCAAGTGGAATGGCGTGGGCGAGCTGGGTAATCTCAAACTACCGGCTGACGACCGGAATATCATCGCCACCGTGCATTACTACAATCCGTTCCCGTTTACTCATCAAGGGACACCGTGGACGGCGCAAAAGGACAAGCTGGGCGTGACCTGGACGGGAACTGAGGGCGAGTTGAAGGCCATGGAGCAGGATTTTTCCCAAGTAGTCAACTGGGCCAGCCAGAACCATAGACCGATTTACATCGGCGAGTTTGGGACCTATGAAAAAGCGGATATGCCTTCGCGGGTTCGCTGGACGGCATTTGTCACCCGGCAGTTTGAGAAGCACGGCTGGAGTTGGGGTTGCTGGCAGTTTGCGAATGACTTCGCACTGTTTGACATGCCAACCCAGAAATGGGTGGAACCCATCCGCGACGCGTTGATCCCAAAGAAAAAGGATTGATAGGGGAAGGCAGTCTGTGAAGAGATTCTCCCGCAGAAAAATGACTACCTCCCCACTGCCTGAATCGTTGGAAATACCTGGGAAAGCCTTGCTCATCGGATCGGGTTGTGCTAATCCGTCCTCCTGACTGAGGCAATTTTGCGAAACTAGCCAAGGGACTGGGCGTTTTTGGGAGAAGGATCGTTCCCGGTTTGAAAGATGCCGGAGCGAGCAAGGCGATGAAATGTATTGAAAAGACTTGGTATGAGGATCTGCCCATCGGGCAGTTCTTGCGGATGCCCGATGGTTTGTTGGGCGTTGAATCGTGCCAGCAAGTCCGACTGACGACGCGTCCCGAGGAAGCGCCATTCCTCTGGTTGGAATGGGTGGACGGTTCGAAAACGGTCCTGCTGGCGATGCCGCCATCGATTCTGTACCCCACGTACCAGCCGGAAATCGGACCCAACGATGCGAAGTGCTTGGGGATGAATACGTCTGCCGACGCCTGGATGCTCAACCTTGTCACCTTGTATCAGGACGGACGAGCCACCATCAATCTCCAAGGTCCGATTGTGATCAATCGAAAGTCCCTGGTGGCCAGGCAGGTTGTGCCGGTCAATGTGCTGCATTTCAATCTGCACCATCCACTGCCGGTTATTCGGGACGCAGGTGGGTGAGCTTTCGTGCTGATGTCGGCGGCTACGAGTTTGGATTGGAGGCAGGCGATGAGCGCCTCGTCCAGGGCACATCCCCTTTTAATGCTGAGTTTGGGTCGTCGGCAACTTTATCGCGCCAGATTGATTTTTTTTGAATGCGGCCATATCCTTTTACGCCTTTGTTTGCGAATAGGTTTTGCAGGTATGAAACTACATTCTTTGACTTTTATATTGGTGGCTTCGGCGGTGGTGCTGACAGGTTGTGAAACGCCGTACGGCGAGCCTGATCGAACGGGAACGGGGGCTCTGGCCGGCGGGGCGATTGGCGCCATTTCCGGCGCGGTAATGGGCGGTCCCCGACACGGCGGGGAGGGCGCCTTGATTGGGGCGGCAGCCGGGGCGATTGCCGGCGGGTTGATTGGGCATTCGATGGATCAGGAGGAGCAGGCGCGACTGCGCCAACAAGCCCCACAAACTTATACGCGTGTGGAGCAGGGGCAGCCACTGAGCGTGGCGGACGTCAAGGCGCTGGCCAAAACAGGAATTAGCGACGACGTTATCAGCAGCCAGATTCGCAATTCGCGCACGGTTTACCGTCTGAGCGCGCCGGATATCATTGATTTGCGCGACTCCGGCGTGAGCGACAAGGTCATTGATTTCATGATTAACACGCCGAGCTTGCTCGGAGGAATTTCAGGGGTTGCCTCCGCGCCGCAGGCGAGCACGGTCGTGGTCGCACAACCGCCGCCGCCCCCGCCGGTGGAAACGGTGGTGGTTGCGCCCGGACCGGGATATGTCTGGATCGGTGGCGAATGGGTGTGGAATGGCGGATGGTATTGGGTGAGTGGCCGTTGGGGTCCGCGGCCGTATCCCCGTGCGGTTTGGGTTGGCGGTTATTGGGGAAGAGGGCCTCGTGGTTATTACCGACAGCAGGGGCACTGGCGATAACTTCAATTCGCGGGCACGGTCTTTCAACGCCGGTTTGGGCTGATCCTAGACTGGCGTTGTTTGGTTGTGGTCGCGCTGGTCCTTGGCGGCCAATTTCACACCGCGCTTTCCCAGATCAACAAGGACCACGATATACCTTGCCATGGCAACGGCATGGAGTTGTTAGGATCAGCATCAATAATCGAACGAAGCGAAAAAATCTTATGAACCGCACCCGGCGGCGGGCGAGTCTGGGACCTATGAAAAGGCGGACATGCGTTCGCGGGTTCGCTGGACGGCGTTTGCCACCCGGCAGTTTGAGAAGCACGGCTGGAGCTGGGGTTGCTGGCAGTTTGCGAATGACTTCGCATTGTTTGACATGCGAACCCAGAAATGGGTGGAACCTATCCGCGACGCGTTGAGCCCAAGGAAAAAAGGCTTCGACAGGGCTCAAGGCGGTGTCTGGACACGATAAAAACGTTTTGACTGGCTGGAGAAATTGGGGTCGGCAATCTGCAGTATCCCACCGAGGCCGGATACGTTGGTGACGACGAGGGTGTTCCAGGCGTTCAAGGTCATATCACTTGTCCACTGGACACGGTAGGAGCCGAGTGGAAGGCTGGGGAAACTTAAGTTGATGTTCTGATTACTGAATTGGATGCTGGTCAAACCGGGCGTGGCCAATGCCTGTTTGAGCGCTTGCACCAAGGGGCTGG
>JADGRT010000343.1 GCA_017880715.1 Verrucomicrobiia bacterium
GCTTCTCTATAGATGCGGCAGCTGGGCGCGGTAATCGGTCGGCGACTGGCCCACCAGCTTGCGAAAGACCCGGTTGAAGTGCGTCAAGGATTGGAATCCCACTTCGTAGGCAATTTCGCTAATGCGCAGATTCGGATTAATCAGCAGGTTTTTAGCCTTCTCAATCCGAACCCGCGAGAGGTAATCGGTAAAATTAAGCCCGGTGGTCTTTTTGAACATTTTGCAGAAATAGAAGGTGCTGGTGTTAACCGAGCGGGCCACCTCGCCGAGCGACAAATCGTTGGTCTGATGTTCATGAATGTACTGCTTGGCCCGGAGAATATTGAGCGGCTCGGCGTTCTCCTGCTGCACCAACACCTGGTTGCTGATAATCGACAAATGCTCGGCAAAAATTGCCAGTAGCTGCACCGTGGCATTGAACTGTTCGGTGGTCAGCACCCGGCAGTGGAAATAGTTCTCCTCCAATCTGCGTAGATCCACTTTCAGCCCCCATTCGGTCAGCAGCCTGGCCGTCCGGGTATAATCCTTGGAGGTGGGTTTTTTTAACCGAACCTGTCCCGTTTGAAGAAATCCCACCAGCGCGTTCCCGGTGCGCACCGGCACGGTCGCGTCCGTAAAACCAGCAAAGCAAGTTGCCGTCTGCGGACCCGAAACGTTGGGATCGGATATCCGGCGCTGCACCTCCAGACAAGCCGCGCAAGTGCGGCTGCCTGCCACCATCAAGGCGCAAAAGGGGTTTTCCTGCGCCTTGCCCTTTTGCACCGGTTGCCACACCTCGACGGGACGCAAGGTCAGCGGCAGACCGGTCAGGCCGCTAAAAGCCCGCTCGTAATCCTGAAAAATCCGGGATCGCGACAGTTTATCCACCAAATGGTTATCGCCATTATTGATCACGCTCACAAAATCGCCTCAACCGATCGATCTCGCAAGTGAGAAATGAGCAAAAAAGAGTGAAGGATGAACAATTTTAGTGGAGTATCATGCGAGTTGAATTAGTTAATATAATGCCAGCATAACGCCAACAACCATGCGGACCTGCGTCGTTCCGGCTTAGCGGGGCAGGTCCGCGCATGACCTGGAACTGCTATGTATGAACTCTAAAAACGCAACGCCAAAGTATTCGCTCTTTCGCAACTGGCTCAGCCTGATCGGGCTGGTGGTCACGCTGGGCAGTCTATTCTCTTTTGCTCTGTTGCTCACCTTCGACGCCCTGTCGTCGGAAGCCAGTCCTTATTTGGGCATTCTGACTTTCGTAGTGTCCCCGATGTTTCTCGTTTTTGGCATGCTCCTCATCGGCCTGGGCTGGCTGATGCATCGCCGCCAGGTGCATAAGAGCCTCCCCGGATCGCCCCCACCTTTCCTGCAGATTGATTTTACGCGGGCCAGGGATCGCCGCAACTTGGCGGTCTTTTTCGCCGGCGGCCTGGTGTTCCTGCTCTTCGCGGCCATGGGCAGCTATCACACCTATCACTTTGCCGAGTCCGAGATGTTCTGCGGCCAGACTTGCCACCCGCCCATGAAACCCGAGTATACGGCCTACACGAACTCGCCGCATGCCCGGGTGGCTTGCACCGCCTGCCATGTTGGACCCGGACCAACCTCTTTTGTCAAGGCTAAATTGAATGGCGTGAATCAGCTTCAGGCCACCCTGCGCAACACCTATCACCGGCCCATCAAAACCCCGATTGAAGGCATGCGCCTGGCCCAGGAAACCTGCGAAAAGTGCCATTGGCCCAAGAAATTTGTGGGCAGCCTCGACCGCACCTTCACCCGCTTCCTTTCCGACGATGACAACACGCCGGTAACGACCCGCCTATCCCTCAAGGTTGGCGGCGGCGATCCCACTCACGGTCCGGTGGGCGGCATCCATTGGCACATGAACCTGGGCAACAAGGTCGAATACATCGCCACCGATGAAAAACGCCAGGTCATCCCCTGGGTGCGGCTCACCAACACCAAGGGCGAGGTCACGGAATTCCGCACCAAGGATTTCAAGGACGACCCCGCCAAGCACACGATTCGCAGCATGGACTGTATGGCTTGTCATAACCGTCCGGCGCACCATTTCCGCGCTCCTGGCGACGCGGTGGATCTGGCCATGAGCATCGGAAAGATCGATCCCAAGCTCAAAGCCATCAAGAAAAACGCCGTGGAAGTCCTCTCCCAAGATTACGCTACCGAGGCCGAGGCCTTGAGTAAGATCGCGGCAAGCCTCAAAACCAATTATGTCAACGCGGCCAATCTCGACGCCTCCATCGCCGCCGTGCAACAAATCTATCGCCAGAATATCTTCCCGGAAATGAAGGCCAGTTGGAAGGTTTATCCCGACAACATCGGCCACAAAAACTGGGCGGGCTGTTTCCGTTGTCATGATGGCCAGCACAAGACCGCCGACGGCAAAAGCGCCATCGGCGCCAGCGACTGCAATGATTGTCACACGGTCATCAGCCAGGTCAAGGGTAGCATGACGGATCCACTCGAAGGGAAAAGGGCCAAGTTCGAGCATCCTGACGCTGCCTCCGAAGGCACCGCGCGGGATTGCACCACCTGCCACTCGGTCAGCCAATAGTCACATTGAATTCAACAACGGGGCAATCCGAGCCGCCGGCCACGCCGCCCGCCTCCGGCCCCCATCACGAATTCCACTTCACCGCCAGCGAAACGGTGCGCGACGTCGTCATTGGCATGGCTGACGGGCTCACCGTGCCGTTCGCCCTGGCGGCGGGGCTGGCGGGCGCCATCGAAAACACGAATATCATCGTCACCGCCGGCATTGCCGAAATCACCGCCGGCGCCATCGCCATGGGCCTGGGCGGCTACCTCGCCGCCAAAGGTGAGGCGGAACATTACGCCAGCGAGAAGCGTCGGGAGGAAAGGGAAGTCATCGAAAAAACCGAAAACGAGGAAAGGGAAGTCGCCGATATTTTCGAAAGCTACGGGCTCAGTCCCGAACAATCCCACCCCATGGTCCAGGCGCTCAAGCAGCGGCCCGATAAATGGGTGGATTTCATGATGCGCTTCGAACTGGGGCTGGAAGAACCCGATCCCAAACGCGCCGTGGCCAGTGCCCGCAATATCGCCTTGGCCTACGTCGCCGGCGGATTCATCCCCCTGGCGCCCTATATCTTCATGACCCGCATCCACACCGCGTTTTACGCCTCGACCGCCGTCACCCTGCTGGCCCTCGCCGTGTTCGGTTATGTCAAAGGCCACTTTACGGGCACCGTCAAGAGCCGCAGTGCCTGGCAAACGACCTTGATCGGCGGCCTGGCCGCCGCCGCCGCCTTTCTCATCGCTAAAGCGATTTCCTAAGCCGCCGGGGTGCTCGCCAACTCGTCCAAACAGGTGATGATCCGTTCCACCATCGCGGGCATCGCCTCTGTCAGTGCCGGTGTCATTCTTGTCCCCAGGGTGAACGGGTCTTCCACCTCCACGGCAAAGATCCGCACCCGGTCGGGCACCCGCATCTCCAATCTCCGTCCCAAATCCAGCGCCTCGCCAATGCCAAAAAAATGCGGCGTCATCGAAGGCAAAATCGAAAGATCACCCAGGCCGATTTCATGCAGAAATCCCGGGGGCGCCTTTTTCGTCTGCACCGCATCCACGAGCACCAAATCACGAAAACCCACGATATGATCGAGCAATGAAAGCCCCATCTCTTCGCACTCGACAACTTCCAGATCCGGCCGATCGCCGAGCTGGCGGCGCACCTCGCGCGCGATGTTCAAACCCACCGCATCATCGGTAAGAATGTCATTCCCCAGTCCCAGCAACAGCACGCGCCGCTTTTCAAGCTCACTCATATCGAACCATTATGCCCGCCACCAACCAAGTTAACAGTGAATTGGCTTTAGCCATGCGACAATAAACGGTACGGTCGTACCGTTTATTGTCGCGCCCGGTTCGCGATCTTCCCCCATCTCTGGTGGCAAAAAAACGGGGGCTGGCCCAGCGAGCCTGCCCCCGCTTGAAATCTGCATCCCGCCTACCCTTGTTCCAATTATTTGTCTGTTCCTTTGT
>JADGRT010000344.1 GCA_017880715.1 Verrucomicrobiia bacterium
AACACAAATACAAAGGGACGACAAATAATTAGCTTTCGGTGGGCGGAGCTCCGCGACGCCCTGACTTAACGAATGAGGGATGGTTGTGGACCTTGGAGCGAGGCAAGAGGAAAAGATGGGGGCTCCCGGAGGTCGCCCCTCCGATACGGGTTGTCAGATTGCTGTCGCCAGATAGCACCGCGTCCGGGCGCGTTTCTTGCGCATCGAGGCCAACGAAATAGCTGATGTTGGTTATCGCGAATACTGGCGTTTCACCGCCTCCCAGTCAAATTGAGCGCGCAAGTACGGCCGTTTGATGATGAGCTTCAACTGGAACATTTCATGGGGCGAGAGCAGGGCGCGCGTGCTGGGCACGATGACCTATTTGTCTCACCAGTCATTTGGCGTTAATTCAACCGCCGTTTGGGCGTGCGTCGTCGAGCGAGCGCCAGCGAAAGCGCTCGCCCAAACTCACAGCCTAGAAACATGCCGAGCAACATGCCGATGGACATGCCGGCCCAGGAAATGAGGAACGGTTCGGAGACGATGGATCCCAGCCATTTCATGAACACATAGTTGCCGAAATTCATCCCCAACATCATGCCCAGTGCGGAGAGGAATCCCAAGGGAAGGCGTCCCAGCCCAAAAACCGAGTGGGCGGGTCCCAACAACATCGGCGGCAACCCGAAAAGCAACATGCCTAAGTTCATCGCGGGCAGGTTGGCAAAAATTCCCAGACTGAACCCAGCCACCGCGCAGTGCGGACAGCCCAGGCCGGTCGGAGCGAACCCCGCGTCAATCCACCAACCGAGGATCATTCCCCAGTTGCCCAAACCGAGCATGGTGAAGGTCATGTGCGCAAGGCCGGACCCCTCGGAGTTGCGGGTTCGAAAACTCATGATGAAAAGGCTCAGACTGAGCAAACCCGCCCAGGTGCATAGGGCGGCGGCTCCATGGAGGCCGCCAAGGTAAATGAGGAATGGTGCCTGGGTGAGAACCAGGATGCCGCAGGCGATTTGAATCCACCCGCCCGAACGATTTCGATCCGGCTTCCTCGTAGGCGCCGGGACTTTCGCGCGTGTGAGCCAACGCAGCGGCCACGCGGGCGCGGACACGCTTGAGGTCAAAGGTCGAGGGCGCAATTCCGAGGGACTCACCGGACAACAATCGGCTTGCACCGTGCTGCGCAAGGCGCGCCAGGAGACCGTAAAACTGGAAATAACCATCAACAAGGCGGCCGCGACCGGATGTAAAAACCCGGTTGCGGCCAACACCATGCCGATCAGGTTATAGACCAGGGCAAAACCAAGATTAACCCGAATGGAATCGCGCACCTGCCGGGTTAAGACCACCGCCCATGGCAACACCCGCAAGTCGCCTCCATACAACACCAGGTCGGCGCCGGCCGTAGTGACTCCGGCGCCGTGAGCCAATGCGATGCCGGCGGACGCCGTCTGCATGGCGGAGGCATCGTTAACACCGTCGCCCACGAAACCGACCTTGAGGCCCGCTTTTATCATGTTCTCGATCCGGTCCGCCTTCTCCTGCGGAGTTAATCCGCCTTGGACATGATCGCGTCCCAGCAACTGCGCGGCATGCTCCGAGCGGTCACCGGTCATCACGTCACACTCGACACCCAATAGCTCCAGTGCGCGCATGGCCTCGTTCGCGGAATCACGCAGGCGTTCCCGAACGGCCGCAATGCCTCGCAGTCGGCCGTCCACTTGCACGAACACCAAATGCTCGGGAGCCGTGCGAATTACTGAGCAGTTCTCAGCATGGGCTACACCGGGAGCGCCGGCATCCCTGCCGGCGAAAGCCCAACTTCCACGAGCCGGCAGGGATGCCGGCGCTCCCGGGACGCACCCGATCGAACCGGTCTGCTGTAGTCCATCCCGCAGATTCATCTGTAACGCGGACAGAAGTTCGGCTTCGGTTGTCAGGTCGGACATCAGATCGCGCTGTCCCACCCGCAGATGATGCTCATCGCCTTGACCGGATTCGATCCAGGCCTCGACTCCGAGGGCCGGGATGATTTTGAGCGACCGAACCCTGAAAACCTCAGGTGTGGTCGCGGAATGAGGCGAGTGGAAGGCTCGCGCCACCGGATGGGAACTGACCCGCTGAACGGCGCGCAACTGGGCGGTGATAACCTCGCGTTCGTCGCTCGATCCCAGCGTCGCCAGATCAATCAGGGAAAACTGCTCTTCGCTCAGGGTCCCGGTTTTGTCGAAAACCATGCGTTCAACACCAGCCAAACGCTCGAGAGCGTCGCCGCCGCGCGCCACCAAACCCCGCGTGGCCAGCGCGGCCAGCCCGCTCCAAAGGGCAATGGGCGTGGCCAGACCCATCGCACAGGGGCACGCCACGAGCAATACCGCCAGGGCATGGTAGAGACCGACGGACGCCCCAGTCCGGCAGGTCCAAAAGAGAAACGTCAGCAGGCTGCTCAATAGCACGACTGGAAGAAACCACTTGATCAATGTGTCAGCCTGAGCTTGTATTCGGCAAGGACGCTCGCGGGCGGATTCCAGTTGCGACAAGAGGCCATCCAGGCGCCGTTCGCTGCCCGGACGCGTGGCGGCAATCAGCAGTTCCCCGTCTTCGGAATACGACCCGGCGAAAACCTCGTCGCCCGGGTGGCGAACGACTGGAAAAGGTTCGCCGGTGAGGGGCGTCTCGCAGACGAAAGCCTGGCCGCGAAGGATGCGCCCGTCGATGGGAATGGGTTCGCCTGGAAGCACGCGGACTTGATCGCCCGCGCAAACCTCCGCAACTCGAACACTAGCGATGGAGCCATCGGGGCCGATTTTTTGGCAGGTATCGAAGGTGTGTTGGAGTTGGCGTGTTTCGGCCAGCGCCCGAGCGCGGGATTGGGCCCCCAGCGTCCGGCCAATGGCATAGACGGCGAGCAGAACCGCCACCACTTCATAATAGACAGCGCCGATGCCGGTCAGGCTGCTGTAAATCGACGCCGCCAGCGCGCCTCCAATCCCGGCCAGAAAGAGCAATTCGATGGAAATGCGGCGTTGCCGGATTTCCTCGATGGCGGAGCGGAACAGCGGGGGGCCGAGGATCGCCAGCGCGGCGAGGCTGGAAAGGGCCAGAGTCGAATGCAGGAGCCAGCGCGCCAGACCCGAGGGCGGCGTCAGATTGAGCGCGAGTCCCAACAACATAGTCTGGCCTGCCAGAACCGTGACCACGACAATTTTAAACCAAGGGGTTACGCGATCTGAGGCCAGGGCGAGCGGCTTTTGTCCGGCTTCACCCAAAACCCGGCAGCCGTAACAACAGTAGTTGCGAACGTTGGGTTGAGACGGCGCAGATCCCGGCTTCAGGGATCCTGACTCCATGGGACACGGTTGAAACCGTTCTGCGCCAATCTGGACAAGTTTTTGTCGCACCTGCAACATTAAGTTGTCCACACCGGTCGCAACTGGGTTCAGGGGATTTCCTTGAGGGGTTTTGCTGTGAGTCGCGGGCTCAGGAGTTCTGAGCCTTCCGGCCGGCAGCGGAGCGTCGCAATAAGCGCAGCGCTCCCGTTCCTCCGAAGAGTGGGCTGGTGGGGTTGATAATTCAAGGCGACGATTCATTTTCAGGCAAAGCCAGCAACTCGTTGACCGTCCAGGGGCCCACCGCCGTCCGGTCCTTGGTTTTCTGGCGAATAGCCGCCACCTCCTCGGGAGTCACGGGCGAGGCGTTGTGGCCCCACTCTTTTTGCGTTCGCACGAAGGTGATGAGGGCGGCGATTTGCCGATCGGTTAATGTGTCGCGCCACGGGGTCATGACGTTGTTGAACTCCATGCCCTTGACCTTGATCGGGCCTTGTGCCGCATCCAGGACGATGTGGATCATGCGGGCTGGGCCGGCGGCCAACACCCATTCCGAGCCGGCCAGCGGCGGATACTGGCTCGGCAAACCCAGGCCGTCGGGCTGATGGCACTTGGCGCAGGTTTCCGTGATGCGGATCCGGCTGATCCGGGCCCTGGCGACAGCGGCCTTGTTCATTGCATGGGCGCCGTGGCAGTCGATGCAA
>JADGRT010000345.1 GCA_017880715.1 Verrucomicrobiia bacterium
CGAAAAAAGGGAACCCGGCACCAGGCCAGAATCCCTTTGTGGATTCCGATGGCGTCGAAGCGGGGACTCCACCAAGCGCAAAAAGGCCGATCCCCCGTGGAACCTCGAGGATCGGCCTGTCCGCGCGCTTGGTGGACACGGTCGCAAAGCATTCGAACCGAGGGGGAGATGGCCTTTGAGGCAGCCCTCGCCGACCTTACTGAGCCGCCGATTTACCAAAAAATCTTCGAGAAAGCCTTGCACCTAAATCAGTTGGGGATGAACCCAAACCGTATCGCAGTTCATTTGGGCGTCGAAAGGACAACGATCGTGAGGTCTTTGCGCTGGAAAATTGGATCCATCCCCGGAAATCCTTGACATAACACTTGTAACCACTCAGACGATTTCACACCAGCCCGGCACTACCTTCGCAAATTCCTCCTGGAATGCCGGTCGGTGGAGATTGTCTTTTCTGACTTTTCCGGCAAAGTCCCCCCAGCGATCCTCGGCCTTCAGGATATCCACATACATGTGCCGAACCTTGACCATCACCTTCGCCTTGCGTGCGTACCCCTTGCGAGTGTCATTGACATTCAGCGCACCAAGTCCGGTGAGATAATATTTGAGGATCTTCTCGGGGAAGCGGCTCTCCATCTTTGCGGCCGTCTGCGATTCTTCGGCGCCATCCCAGGCGTGCAAGGGGTATCCCCTCCTCGTCAACACATCCACCGCCTGCTCATACTCCCCACGATGCATACGGATTTTCACCTGTTCCCCCTCAGAGGCACTGCACAAACCGGAAAGTATCCTGGCCTCGAACGCTCCCCATTCACCCGGCGTACAGATCTTTTTGAACGCCATGTAGCTACCAAGGGTGAGATAGTCGGTTGCCTGGGCGAACTGCAACGCGAGGTACCGTTCCCGGTCCCCTGTTTCACGGGCCCGTTCGGACAGAAACTGGCGCAGATCGTCCATGCGCCCCTTCCCCAGTCGCATCCCCTGTTCGGCGACGGCAAGCGCCTGCTCGCGGTCCCCCTGATCCCAGTAATACGTGGCCAGATCATGGTAATCCGCGCCACCTTCCATTTTCCGGCTTCGCAGCTCCAGATATTTCTCTCGATCGCCCAGCTTTCGGTAAATCACCCGCGCCCTGCTGACCGGCCACTCTTTTTTCATCGCCTCGAAGGATTGCGCAAGGTGCCGCCAGTCCGCCGCTTCGTAACAGGCGGCATGAGCAACCGCGTAAAGCTCATCATCGAGGCCGCCGTTGCCGGTCTCGATGAACGGCAGGACGTCTTCCAGCAACTCCCGGCGAATCTCTTTTTCAATCCTCCCGGTGGCCAGTTTCTCCTGAATCTGCAACAGCAGATAGCCCACCTGATCTGTCAGACCATAATCGCCGCCGCCATGGTCATCCAGTTCATCCAGGTCGGGGACAAGCTCGGACCAGAGGGCCAAAACAGCCTCCCCCTCCGATCTCTTTTTCTGTTCAGGGGACAGGGAAGCGTGCTTTTTCAGATATTCAAAGCACTCCCTCCGCACATCGGGCCGCGATGAAGCCAATCGGACGATCAGATGCGTCAGCACCTCCGGTGAGGCAGCGTTCAGGAAATCGGCAAGTGGATCCTGTTGCTTCTTTTTCTTCGCCATGTCTCGTTACCTCGGAATGTGAAAACGAACCGCTTCGGCCAGCAGCGGCCGTTTTCTCACCCGGTAGTGCCGGTCATCCCGGTCTTTCGTCGTCGGCTCCACCTCGGCCAGGCCCAGAAAAACGGCAAAATTCACCAGAGTGCGATACGAATAGCATGAGCGTACGGTCTGTTCCGGCGTGAAATACGGGGTCGGCGCCACTTCGCTCAACACCTTGGGAAAAGCCCGGAGGAAAGCATCTTCATAAAAAACCTCGGGCAGCCACTCACTGCCGTGCAGATTCAGCAGATAGAGCGTGAAGAGAAAGGAGCGCTGGATGAACCCCAGGTCCGGATAGAGGTCCCGGTAGGCCCAGTTGAAGTCACGGACATAGGAGTGCAACAACAGTGGGTAAATACCGCACGGGCCATGATCGTCCCGCACCGTGCGGCACTCACGGCTGAGGATGAATCCACCTCGGGATTTTCGAATCAGACCGGCCAGCCCAGCAACAAGCCGTGCCACATGCAGGTGGGAAAAATCGTCTTCCTTGTTGATACCGCCATATCGGGTATTTTCCCGGTACGCTTCGTCTCCCCAGTACGACAACGCCGCTTCCCTGCAGACGATGCGCGGAAGGTTGCCCGTGGCGGTCGGCTTCAAGCCCTTCCCGCCGATGGCCTCCGCCAAGAGGCCGAACAGGGTGAGGATCGGCGCCGATGAATCCGGGGCAACAAGCGGCGCATAGGTCACCAATTCCGGGGAATCGAAGGGGAAAACAAGAATCCGGTGAATCTGCTCCGGCGACAGGCCTTGGAAGTCATCCAGGGACGCCTGGTTGCGCTGGCGCATGAAGCGGTCCGTAAAAGACCGGACCTCCTCCAATGAGGAGAATTGCCGCCCCTGCAGGGCCTGACGGATCTCCGCGAACACGCCCGCCGGGCCTTCGGGAGGCAAACCAGAGCCTTGGGCTTCAAGGCAGCAGGTCTTATATTTCCGACCGCTGCCGCAGGGGCAGGGATCGTTTCTGCCGATCTTCATGATGGCGCCATCCTTTTGCCAATCGGGAGCCATAGCGTCAGGGGCTGATGTCCACCCACTCGGGCGTCATGCGGATCAGCGAAGTTCGTACCAGACACCACGTCCGCCGCCATGCCGGTTCAGGTATCCGCGTTCGACCAGCGCACGAAAATGCTGCTTGAGCGTATTGCGGCTTGCGCCGGTCAGTTTAATGGCCTCACCGATGGTGACGCGACCGTGCTCGCGGGCAAATTCGACGATTTGAAGCGAGAGTTCGGGCAAGGAAGCCAACACCAGCTTTTCGCGCTCGACCTTCTTCTCCAGCCGCCTGACCTGTTCGGCCAGCGACCGCAGGAAGAACACCACCCACGGTTGCCAGTTGGGCGCATCGGTGCGAATCGTTCCCTGGGTTTGTCGCAGGGCCAGGTAGTAGGCTTCCTTGTTCTGTTCGATGACGCTTTCCAGGGAACTGTATGGCACATAGGCATAGCCCGCCTGCAAGAGCAGTAGCATGGTCAGTACCCGTGAGAGTCGGCCGTTGCCGTCCTGGAAGGGATGAATCTCCAGAAATACCACTATCCACAGGGCGATGAACAACAAAGGATGCGGGCGTCCAACCGTGCGTCCCTCCTGCATCCAGGCCACCAGTTCCGTCATAAGGCGAGGCGTGTCGAAAGGCGTGGCTGTCTGAAATACGACGCCGATCTGTGCGCCGTTCCCATCGAAGGCGACGACGCTGTTGGACGCGGTCTTGTAGTTGCCGCGATGCCAGGCATCCTTCTCGCTGCGGGCGAGCAGGTTCTGATGCAACTGCTTGATGTGGTTTTCGGTCAACGTGATGGTTTGCCAAGAGGTAAACACCAACTCCATCACTTCCGCATAACCGGCCACCTCCTGCTCATCGCGGGTGGTGAAGGTCTTGATTTGAAGATTGGACAACAGGCGCTCGACCTCGCGGTCGGACAGTTTGCCGCCCTCGATCCGGGCGGACGAACCGATGCTTTCTATGGTTGCGACGCGGCGCAGGGCCGACAGCCGATCGGGCGCGAGCGTGCCCAAGGCGCGCCACGCTCCTTTGAACTCGTCTATCCTGGCGATCAGCGTCAGGATCTCCGGGGTGATTTGGATGGTGTCGGATCGGATCATGGAACCAATAATACACCCAATTACATCCATTGTCGAGGCTTAACCCAAAATCACACCCATTAACACCCAAAAAATGCGGAGCAAGTCTCCGATGGATGGAGAGGTGGCTTTTGCGCTGGAAAATTGGAACGGAAGCTTCGCGTCCAGCTCGCCGTCCGGCTGAACGAACTGATCGACGAGCATCGCCTCGCCCAGGCCGCGGTCGCAAAGCGGTTCGGCATTCC
>JADGRT010000346.1 GCA_017880715.1 Verrucomicrobiia bacterium
CCAATCCAGACTTGCCTGGACCGCCGCCTTGCCCCGCCTGAGGGCCCTTTATGCGACTTTATGAAACCAATTCTTCCACACCGTTCGCTTAATTCATGATGACACTTACCCCACCATCGTCCCCGATCATGAACCTGTTATCCGAAGCGAGCCTTGATCGCTCCGCGTCTTTCGGGAAAAGTGCGGCGAACGCCAGTTCGCCGCTACGATGCTATGAAACCCGCGCCGCTCACGCCGCAAACGGAATGGCATCACCTCCCGCGTTTGGCCCCGGTGAACGGGTCGGTTCTTATTATAGACAGCCGCTCTTTCAGCTTTTCGGTTCGCAACAGAATTTGTATTTCTTTCCGGTTCCGCAAGGACAGGGATCATAACGATGCGCCGGGGGCCGGACGGTCGGTTTGTTGGGCATCGGCGGGTTGGCGCCGGGCCAGGGCGACTGCTGGGCGCCCGCCCATCCGGAACGGGCGGCCTGCACCTGGTTGAACTGCACCATAAAGGCTTGCAGAGCAGCGGGGTTCTGGATATCCACACCGGCCTCATAAGCCGCCATGACGAAACGTTTGGCCGGACCCCAACTGCCCGAGTCCTGGGAGTTGGCGAGAATTTTATCGCGCAAACTTTCCACGGTGTGAGCGAATGCGCGTCCATTGGGAACCAGGGCTTGTTCCGCGAGGAACTTGAAGAACGCGCTCAAGACCGGCGCGATCGCCTCGAAGAAAGCAGGCTCGGCCGATACCTTGCGGGGCAGAATCTCGGCGCAGCATTCCGCCACCGCTTCGCAGTCCCAGTCGCGGGGGGGCAGCCCGAGATAGTCATAGGTGTACTGCGCAAAAAAATCCGTGATCGCCCCGGCCTTGCGTTGGTGTGAATCGCTTAGGCGCGCAAATGCCGGGCTCTGGGCGAAGCGTTGATACCATTCATCGACGGTGGCCAGGACGACTTTCAATTGCTTTTCGGAATATTCGTCGCTCATGGGGGCTTTATGCCGCAACCGCCCGGGTTGATAAAGCGCGCGTTATTGGAAGTTATTTCCGGATTATCCACCGGTTGTTCCCCAAGGTAAAACCGATTTTTAATTTTACGCAAAGGCGAAGGATGTGGTAGATCCGCCCCATGAACGCGAATGACCTCATTACCGTTGACCCGGATGTCCTGGGCGGCACGCCGGTGTTCAAGGGCACGCGCGTCCCGGTGAAGACGCTCTTCGATTACCTCGAAGGCGACTACACGCTCGAAGAATTCCTGGAGTGCTTTCCGTCGGTGACGCGCGACATGGCCTGCCAGCTTCTGGAGCGTTCCGAGTCGGCTCTGCTTGCCCCGGTGCCGGCATGAGGATTCTGCTCGACGAATGCGTGCCGTGGCCGATGCACAAGCTGCTCGTCGGCCACAAATGCACGACCGCCCAACAGCGTTAAGGGATAAGCGACCTGTCCCTCTGTGCGGTTTCATCGGGGTCCGGCGAGTGGCCCAGGGTTAACGCACGCTTTTCCATGAGAGGAAATTAGCGGGATCACCAAGGATTTGTCACGGCTCAATTGCGCCGAAAATCACCTGCCAGTCCGAGCCGTTTTCGGCGCGTCATCGGCGGGATTAACGATTTGCACCAGCGTGTGCTGCATGACCAGGCTGGGATCCAGACTGCTGGAAACCAGCCGCTGGTTGCATTCGAGCAGCAGTCCCATGGCCCGCACGAGTTCCTCCGAGGTGTAGCGCCGAACCTGCGGCAGAGCCTTGAACAACACGTATGGACTCATGGCCGCCGGGTTGTACCGTTTATCCGCCGGAAAGGCATCCGCCGGCAGGCGCTGAAGTTGCGCGGCGAACCGTCGATAATCGTTCTCGGGTTTGATCAATCCCTGGCGCAGCATTTCCTGCAGCAGAATCAGGCCGCGCACCTTCGAGATGAGACCGTACAGCAACCCGATCTCGGTTTTCTGGCTGCCCAGCTTCACCTCCCACAGCTCGTCGTCCAAGGCCTTCAGCAAACGGGGCAGATGGCGATCCCCCAGCGCTTCGCCCAGCGCAAAGGCGCGGGCTTGTTTGCTCCGGGTGACGATCGCTTGGACATCCGGCAGCTCGATCAACACCCGTTCGCCAACGTACAACGCCAGTTTCTCCGCCTCGTTGTTCAGTTGTCGGAGGTGGGGCCCCACGCAACTGACCAGCGCCGCCAGCGCTTCGTCGGTGATCTCTTTCTGCAACGATTTGAGCTGGCGCGCGGCCCAAGTCTCAGCCCGGTCCGCCCAATCCCGGCTGTCCACCGACAGGCCTTCATGACCTTCCACCGTGCCGATCTTTTCCAGGGTTTTGTAGAAGGTTCTAACCCGGTTGACCTTGCCGGCGCTGATGAGCAGACGCACGTTGGTCCAATCGAACGCCTTCAGATCCTTGGCCAAGTCAGTGAGATTTTCCGTGACGGCTTGGGAGACGCTGGTGCGGTCTTCGCCGAGAAAACTGCAATTCTGGAACCACACGACCTTCGCCCCCCCAAAGAAAGGAAGCGTCTGCAAAGCTTCCCGCAATTTTCCGAGCGCGCGCAACGCGTCGCCGCCGTGGCTGACGCTGGCATCGATGATTTCGTGGTCTTCACCGCCGCTTTCCTGGCACCACTGGCGGTAAACCTCCTGCGCCCGTTTTTTGACGGTAAACTCATCCTCGCCCCAGATGAGCAGGACGGCGGGCTGGGAAGGTGAGTCGGAGGACATCGGCTGTCAGGCGGTTGCGTCGGCGTCGGTGTCGGTGCCGTTCTGGTTGATGCGTTCGAGCATCTCGGACATATCCTCCACCTGGTCGAAGAGACTGGCGGCCACAAACATAGGCCGCTTCTGAGCGGTGGCCAGCGCCAGGCAATCGCTGGGCCGCGCGTCGATTTCCACGATTTTTCGGCCCAATTCGTTCTGCTGCTGGAGAATCAGGCGGGCGAAATAAGTGGAGTTCTTAAGTTCGGTGATGACGACCCGTTCCACACTGATGCCGAAGCCTTTAAAAATGTTGTTGATCAGGTCATGGGTCAGGGGGCGCTCCTTGGGTGTATCGCGCAAAAACATGCCAATGACGGCGCCCATGTTATGTTCCACCTGAATGACGAACACTTTCTGGTCGTTGCCGACAAAAATCGCGCAACCACTGTTGGTGGGCAAGATGCCGCGAATATCCACCGCCACCACATCTCGTTTCATAAGGTCACTCTACCCGTGCCCATGCAAAAAACAAGCCTTCTTGAAATGGCTTTCGCGTTCCTGCGGCCGCGCCTTTTTCGGCATTGCCAATGCGCCAAAGTCCGACCAGATTCAGACGTGCCTGATGGCCTTAAAAAAATCCTGCATCTGGACCGCCTGCCCGCTTGGCGCGCCGAACTGCGCGATGCGCGGCAAAAGCTGGTCGTAACCAACGGCTGCTTCGATTTGCTGCACGCTGGGCATGTCGCCTATCTGCAAGCGGCCCGCCAACTGGGCGACCTCCTGCTGGTGGGAGTCAACAGCGATGCCGCCATCCGAGCCCTGAAAGGACCGACGCGACCGGTCAATTCCGAATCCGACCGCGCTTTCGTCCTGGCCGCCTTGCAGTGCGTCGATGCCGTCTGCATCTTTCCGGAGGCGCGGGCTGCCCGTTTCCTGGAGCAGGCGCAACCCGACATCTACGTCAAAGGCGGAGATTACACCCTGGAAACGTTGAATCCGGACGAGCGCCGCGTGGTGGAAGCTGCCGGTGGAAAAATCATTCTGATCCCCCTGGTGCCCGGAAAATCGACGACCGCCTTAATCCAGCGCCTGGCCGCCAGGTGAGCTCGCCCGCCGCGGATCAGGGCCAATCCATGAACCAAAAAAACGTAGGAGACGAGGTAACGAGGCTCTGATTTTCTGATTAGACGGCCTCCTAAAACTTAAAATGAGCCTAGCACTACAGCGACACTTCGTGAGCCGTGGGGCTTCCATGAACCATCGTTGTAGGCCGGGTCCCCCGACCCGGCGCCGGCTGGGGGCAGCCGGCC
>JADGRT010000347.1 GCA_017880715.1 Verrucomicrobiia bacterium
CAGTGGGGCAGGTGGACAGGGTCAGCAGGCCGAGAAACAGACCAAGAGAAAATCGTCTCCCGCTGGCGCCGCGCTTTTCTTTCACGGTGGCGATACTGACTCGAAAGTCTGTGAACAGCAAAGGGAAAACATACAGAGGGACAGGTCATTTATCACCCCAGTAATATTGATATTCGCTCATAGAATCATACTTTTCGATGGCCTAAACCCAATATATTCAGGCTTATTCGGGCGTCAGTTCCTGGAGGAGAAAAGTATAAGCCAGCGCCGACATATAGGCCGCCTGCGGGTTGTTGGCCGCGCCGCCGTGTCCGCCTTCCATGTTTTCGTAATAGAGCACGTCGTGGCCCTGTTCCGCCATCCTGGCCACCATCTTTCGGGCATGGCCCGGATGCACCCGGTCATCCCGGGTCGAGGTGGTGAACAACACCCGCGGATATTTTTTGTCCTTCACCACATTATGGTAAGGGGAGTACTTGCTGATATAAGCCCATTCTTCCGGCTGGTCGGGATTGCCATATTCATCCATCCAACTGGCGCCCGCCAGCAATTGATTGAAGCGCCGCATATCCAACAGCGGCACCTGGCACACCACCGCCTTAAACAAATCCGGCCGCTCGGTGAGCATCACTCCCATCAACAGACCGCCATTCGAACCTCCTTGAATGCCCAGGTGTTTCGGGGTGGTCACCTTTCGGGCCAGAAGATCTTCCGCCACCGCAATGAAATCGTCGTAGGCGCGCTGACGATGCTCCTTCCGGGCGGCTTCATGCCATTTCGGCCCAAACTCCCCGCCCCCGCGAATATTGGCCAGCACATAAACGCCTCCGCGCTCCAACCAGGCGGAGCCCACCGAGGCACTGTAGTTCGGGAGCATCGAAATCTCGAAGCCACCATACCCATAGAGCAAGGTGGGATTCTTGCCTTCGAGGGCGATGCCCTTCCGGCTCACCTGAAAATAGGGCACCTTCGTGCCATCCTTGGAAATGGTTTCGTGCTGCGTGATCTCCAGACCCTCCGCCCGGAAGAACGCCGGCAGGCTTTTCAAAAACTCTCGAGCCGGCCTGCCAATCGTTCCCCAGTGGAGGCTGGAGGGCGTAAGAAAATCCGTCACCGTCAGGAAATAATCGTCCGACTCATCGGGATCAATCCCGCTGATTCCGATCGACCCGAAGGCCGGCGCCTCCAAGGGCGTGCGTGTCCACCGTCCGTTTTGGGGTTGGAGCACGTAGAGATGGTTCCGCACGTTCTCCAGCTCGTTGATAAGCAGGTAATGCTTGGTGTCGCTGGTCCCCGCCAGACTTTTGCGTTCGGTGGGGGTGAAAAGCGCCTCGAGCGTCCGATCGCCCTTGAGGTATTTTTCGAAGCCGGCCGCCAAGAGCATCCCCGCGGGATAGGTCTTGCCGTCCACCTTCCAGTCCGAGCGCAACCGCAGCAACAGTTGATCCTCGAAGGTATCAACGGTGGCATCGGCCGGCTTGTCGATTTTCACCCACTGGTCCCCGCGCCGCACGTAATCCTCGCTGGTGAAGAACGTCACGCCTCGCCGGATGAACTCGTAAGTGCGCCCATGATCATGGGCCACCAGTGCCCCAACGCTGACATCCGCGATCTGGCCCTCGAATACCGTCGTGGCTTCCGACAGCGGGGTATGGCGTTTCCATTCCTTGACCACGCGCGGGTATCCGGAGGCGGTTAGTGAACCGGGGCCAAAATCAGTCCCCACATACAGGGTATCCCGATCTCGCCAGGCCACGTCGCTCTTGGCTTCCGGCAGAAAGAAACCATCCGGGATAAACTCCTTGGATTTTAGATCGAATTCCCGCACCGCGTTCGCATCGGCGCCCCCGCGCGAGAGAAAAAGCAAACATCGGTCATAGCTGGGATACAGAAAAGCAGCTCCTTTCCACACCCATTTCTCTTTCTCGGCTGAGGAAAGCCGGTCCAGGTCGAGCACGATTTCCCAGGCAGGATCGGTTTTTTTGAATTCCACCAGGCTGGTCCGGCGCCAGACGCCGCGAACATTCTTTTCGTCGCGCCAGAAGTTGTAGTAATAGGCGCCCTTTTTCGAGACGTAGGGGATCCTCTCCTTCGAATCGAGAATGGCGAGCAGGCGCCGGCGCATTGGCTCAAAAACCGGAGCGGCGCCGAGTTCGTTGGTGCTCCGGGCATTCTGCTGGCGCACCCACGCCAAGGCCCGTTCCCCCGTGACCTCCTCCAGCCAAAGCCAAGGATCGCCCCCAGCCGGCGAGTCCCTCAACACCGAGCCGGGAGAGGGTTTCGTGATTTCGGCACCACCGGCCAGGTTCCAAAAGGAGAGGGTGAGCAGAACCACCAGACGGCAGATGCTTCGCGTTGTGGTCATATGATTCAGGGTAAAGAGGATGACATACGTTGCCCGGCCCGGTTTCCCTTCGAAACCTGGGAGCGCTTCGAATAATGCAAGAATCCTGCTCTCCTGTCGAGCCCTTTGGTTTTTCATCGGCGCCAACCCCGCGTCTTGACATATTACCGCGATACGATAATATTCTCCCGTGATAACCGCCTTTGCGTGCGGCGAAACCGAGCGCATCTTTCGGGGTGAACGGTCCCGCAAGCTGCCGCCGGACATTCAGAACACCGCCCGGCGCAAGCTGGAATACCTGCACCGGGCGCGGACATGGCGCGATTTGCTTGCGCCGCCGGGTAATCGGCTGGAAGCCCTGAAGGGTGGCCGCGCCGGCCAGCACAGCATCCGCATCAATGATCAGTGGCGGATTTGTTTCGTTTGGCGCGGTGGCAACGCGGGGCAGGTGGAAATCGTGGACTACCATTGAAGATGTTATGAGCAAACGCAAAGACCGACTCGATCCTGTTCACCCCGGTGACGTGCTCCGCGAGGACTTTATGAAGCCGCTTGGCCTATCCGCGTACGCCGTGGCCAAGGCCCTAGGCGCCACGCCGATTGCCATCAGCGAAATCATCCGCCGCAAACGCGCCGTGAGCGCGGAAATGGCCCTCAAACTCGGACGCCTGTTCAACGTTTCGGCCGAACTCTGGATGGGAATTCAAGCTGATTACGATCTCGAAATCGCGCGCGACCGCAGCGAAGCCGATATTTTCCGCCGCGTCCATCCGCTCAAGCTCGCGCCCGCCGCATGAAGCCCCAGCAACAAGAGCGATGGAGTTGCCATCGAAGGCGGGAGCGCGGGCGTTTTTCGGATGCGATTTTCTTGGCACACGGGGGACAGGTCATTTATCATCCTCAATTGTTAGAACTGACGCCTTCAAGGTCCTGCCCATCGCCGATTTCCTCACGGGCCTCCACCGTGGCGAGGTGTTTTGAAAACCATCAAGCCGGATACCCGACGGTTTGGGCGAAGAGCACTCGTTGTTCCGGACCCAGTTTGAATTCCTTGGCCGTGTTTTCCCGGTTGCAGTTGTGAAACCACGCGGCCAATCCTTGCGAAGCCGCGAACAGGAACACGTTCGCGGCAATGAGACCGGTGCCGACGTAATAATAGGATTTTTGAACCTCCGGATTGCCGATGCTCCGGTCCGGTTGCCCGGGTCCCTGATCATATCGACTGAGATCGGCGACGTAAAAGAGGTTCACCGGAGCCGTGGCAGCGGTTCCCCGCCCGGCCCGTGCGCGAAAGTCGCCCGCGACGACCGGAGCCAGCCGGTGAGGAACCGCCTCATAACGGTAAACGCCTTCAGCTCGGGCAACGTAAAGATCGATCTCCTGGGAGTTGCTGGCCGAGGCGGCCGTCCGCCCGGCTTTTCCAAACGATCCTTGCTCCCGGTTTACACCGAAGGCGGCCCAGAGAAGATTCGATAGCATTTGCGGTGGGAGTTCCTTGGTGCTGACATTGCGCGTGGTCTTTCGTTCCTTAAGGGCGGCCAGGACGGATTTGCCACCATCCGTCTCGGGTTTGGGGAGCGTAATCGGTTTCAGCTCCGGAGCGGAGCCGGATGATTCCTGCGCCAAACCGGCTCCG
>JADGRT010000348.1 GCA_017880715.1 Verrucomicrobiia bacterium
CTTGGCTTCCGACTTCTTGTCGGCGGCCGGCGGAACCTCGATATTGACTTCCGGGGTGGTGCTTTGGACGCGCACCTTCAACGTGGCCGTGACTTCCGGGTGCAGGCGCAACTCGACGCTGTGATCGCCGATGGCTTTTATGGGTTTGTCAAGATTAATCTTGTGCTTGTCCAAGGCCACCTCGAACTGGTGTTTGAGTTCGTCGGCGATGGTGCCGGCGGTGACCGACCCGAACATCCGGCTTTCCTCGCCGGTCTTGACCGTGATGAGCAGTGTGACTTTGGAGAGCATTTTGGACAGCTCGGTCATGCTGTTCAACTCATGCGCCTCCCGTTCGCCGCGGCGCTGGCGCAAGGCTTCCAGCCGGCGCTTGTTGGCGGAGGTAAGGGGAATCGCCAGTTTTTGCGGAAAAAGAAAATTGCGGGCGTATCCGGCCGCGATTTTGACATGGTCGGACTCGGCGCCCAGACCTATTACATTCTGAATGAGAATGACATCAACCTTTGCCATAAAATTTCAATTCTGCTGAGAGTGTTTTTTTGCTGTCGCTTCAAGCCTGTCGTCAGGCGATCAGAAGGGAACGTCATCGTCCGGGACGGCTTCTTCGCCGGCCGGCGGCCCGGCCGGGGTAGCGGGAGTGGGAGTGGGAGTGGGAGACGACGCGGGCGCGGGGGCCGGCGCGCTGAATCGCGCGGGGGCCGCTTCGTCACCGCTTGGTTTACCGCCAAAATCCAGAAATTGAAAAGAGTCCAGCACCACTTCCAAACGACTTCGTTTTTGGTTGGTTTGCTTGTCGTCCCAAGTGTCCAGCCGCAGGCGTCCTTCAATCATGATGGGCCGCCCTTTTTTCATGTATTGGCCCAGCGTTTCGGCCGGCTTGCCAAAAGCCGTCACATCCACAAAAGTAACTTCCTCTTTGGTCTGGCCGGCTTCATCGCGCCAGGTTCGGTTCATGGCGAGCCCCAGCTTGGCGATGGCGGTGCCTTTGGGGGTATAACGCAACTCCGGATCGCGCGTCAGATTGCCGATGAGGATGACTTTGTTAAAGCTGGCCATGGCATGCCCTCCTATATTGGGTTAGCTATTAGGGTTTCGGCTGGGGCGTTAGCAGCGACCGCGACGGGCGCGGACGCTTCGGTAAACACCAGGCGGTAGATATCTTCGTTCAGGGCGAAGCGACTGCGCAGTTGCGCCACGGCGCTCGGCTGGCATTCCAAAATGATGTTTACGTAAAATCCGGCGGAAATCCGCTTGTTGGTTACCCGCGCAAAGGGGCGCCGATCCATTTTCTGAACCGTTTCGACCCGCCCGCCCAAGGCAATAATTTCGCGACTGATCTTGTCGACGATCTCTTTGACGCCTTCTTCTTTGCCAGCCGTGTTCAGAATGAATAAACCTTCGTACTTTTTCACTCAGCTTTCCTTTTTTCCAAGTTGGTTCACGCGACCATTAAAATCGTTCATCGCTTTTTGGACGCCAGCCACCAGCCAGCACTCCACCTGCCGCACCGCTGTTTCCAGCACCGTGTCGAACACACTCATTTCCTCCGCCTTGATGCGGCTCAAGACGAAATCCGTGATTTGCCGGGAGGCCGGCTGGTCGCGGCCGATACCCAACCGCAACCGCGCATAATCGCGCCTGCCCAAATGCTGCTCAACCGACTCCAAACCATGATGTCCGCCGCTGCTGCCCGAGGGACGCAAACGGAGCTCGCCCAGCGGCAGATCCGCATCATCGACCATCACCAAAAGCCGGCCGCTGGGCACGCGGTAATAATCCATCAGCTTCCGCACCGCCACTCCGCTCAAGTTCATGTACGTCACGGGCTGGCACAGGATCGCCTTGCGCCCCTCCCGGTCCGCCCGCGCCAACCGCGACTCAAAGGTGTCGGACGCGCGCCAATCCACCTGCCAATGCCGGGCCAGACGTTCCACCGCGAGATAACCGGCATTGTGATGCGTGTGCGCATACCGGGAACCCGGGTTGCCCAAGCCCACGATGAGAAATAGATTCTCCACGTCCGGGTCCCGCAACCGACCGGCCGCCACCGCAGCCGGCATGGCTCGCTGTTACTTCTTTTTCTCCGCCTTCTTCTCCGCCTTCTTCTCCGCCTTTTTTTCTTCCGGCTTTTTCTCGGCCTTTTCGGCGCCCTTCTTCTCCGCCGGGGCTTTTTCGGCGCCTTTCTTCTCCGGCGCCTTCCCCGCCTCACCCTCCTCGCCCTCTTCCTTCTTCTCCATGATGACTTCCGGTTCCGTGCCCGGTTCGGTTGCCGCCGCTTCGGCGGCCGCCAACTGCTCTTCACTGAGCGGCGCCGCTACGGCCAGAACCGTGGTCTTCTGGTTGCCGATAATCTCCGTGCCCGGAGGCGCGGTCAGATCGCTAATATGAATGGCTTGACCGATGTTCAGGGCGGTGACGTCCACCGTGATCACTTCGGGCAGGTCGCGCGGCAGGGCGCGGACCTTAACGCGGAAGAGGACGTGTTCCAGAACGCCGCCGCTTTCGCGCACGCCCAACGGCACTCCCACCGCCTCAATCGGCACGGTCACCGAGACGCGTTCGGCTTCGGCGACTTCATGCAAATCGACATGCAACACATTGCCGCTCAGCGCGTGGTGCTGAATATCCTGGACCAGCGCCAACCGCTTGGACCGGGCGTCTCCCTCCACGTTCAAATCCACCAGGATGTTTTCCGAAGCCGAATGGTGCAGGAGATTCTCGATATCCTGGAGCTTGACCTCCAGGGCTTGGGGCGGATGTTGACGGCCATAGACCACCGCCGGCACCCGGCGCGCGGTGCGCAGTTTTTTCACACCGCTGCGCTTTATCAGCGTGCGCGGATACGCGGACAACGATACAGATTTCATCTTTCTAGCAGCTTCCAGTTTCCGGGCGCGCCCAGCTTAGCTCGTGCGCCCGCCTTTAAATTCAAACAGCGAAGTCACCGACGAATTGTTGTGAATTCGCTTGATCGCTTCACCCAGTAACCCGGCCACGGACAACGTGGTCAGCTTGACCCCGTCAACCGCAGGGTGGGGCACACTATCAGTCGTGATGAGCTCGTCAATCTTAGATTTGCGCAATCTTTCCACCCCCAAATCGTTCAGGATGGCGTGCGATACGCAGGCCAGAATGCTCCGGGCGCCTTCCCGGCGCAGCAAATCCGCCGCCGCCGTCAGCGTGCCCGCCGTTTCGGTGAGGTCATCCACCAGCAATACGTGCCGCCCTTCGACCTCCCCGATGAGGGTCATCGCCTCGACCTCCGTGGCGCTCTTGCGCCGCTTGGCCACGATGGCCAGGCCCGCCTCCAGCACCTGCGAAAAAGCATGCGCCATCTTCAGGCCGCCGACGTCCGGACTGACGACCACCAAATCATTAATACGCTTGCGTTTTAGGTAATCGTACATCACCGGCGCGGCGTAAAGATGATCCACGGGGATGTCGAAAAAACCCTGGATTTGCTGCGCATGCAGGTCCATCGTCAACAGCCGGTTGGCGCCCGACGCCACCAGCAGATTGGCCACCAGCTTGGCGGTGATGGGGACGCGCGGCTGGTCCTTGCGGTCCTGGCGCGCGTAGCCGTAAAACGGCAGCACCGCCGTGATGCGCGCGGCGCTGGCCCGCCGCAACGCGTCAATCATGATGAACAGCTCCATCAGATTATGATTGGTCGGCGGACAGGTCGATTGAATGAGAAAGATGTCCTGACCCCGAACGTTTTCCTCGATCTTCACAAAGGTCTCGCCGTCGGGAAACGAGCTGACCGTGCATTTCCCCAGTTCGATCCCGATCGAGGCGCAAATCGCCTTCGCCAATGGCAGGTTGGAGTTGCCGCTATATATTTTCACGTGTTCGATTGCTTGGGGTTGCCCTGAAACCGTGTTTGCCACCCAGCCCGGGCTCCCGCTGGCTCAAGATCGCCGCGAATCTAACAATCGAAGCGCCGCGCGCAAGCGGAATATTCTCGGACCCCCCCCC
>JADGRT010000349.1 GCA_017880715.1 Verrucomicrobiia bacterium
CCCGGTCCCGGTCACTCGTACCGCAGGGCATCGATGGGATCCAACTGCGCTGCCTTGCGAGCCGGGTAGAAACCGAAGAACACGCCGATCGCCGCGCTGAAGGCAAAAGCGATGATGATGGAATCGGCCGAAACCAGCGTCGTCCAGCCAAAGTTGGCGGATAATAACCGGGAACTGCCCACGCCCGCCAAGATGCCGATCAGTCCGCCGACCACACTCAGGGTAACGGCTTCGATCAGGAACTGCATGAGAATATCGCGACTGCGCGCGCCCACCGCCAGGCGAACGCCGATCTCGCGGGTCCGCTCGGTGACACTGACGAGCATGATGTTCATGATGCCGATGCCGCCGACCAGCAGGGACACCCCCGCGATGGCCGCCAGCAGGACGGTCATGACCTTGGACGTGGCGGTGGCCATTTCGGTGATTTCCTGCTGGGTGCGCACCAGAAAATCGTCATCCCGTCCGTCGCCGATGCGATGGCGTTGACGCAGCAGTTCGGAGATCTGGTTTTGCACGTCGGGGACCACGTCGGCGCTGGCGGCCTGCACGTTCAGGGAGCGGAAGGTGGTGGCGCCGGAAAGCCGTTTCATGGCGCTGGTGTAAGGCACCAGGACGACATCATCCTGGTCGCTGCCCATCATCGACATGCCCTTGGCGGACAGGGTGCCCACCACGATGAAGGGCGCGCTTTTGATGCGAATGATCTGACCCACCGGATCCAGGTAGCCAAACAAGGTGGTGGCGGTGGTTTTGCCGATCAGCGCGACCTTGCTGGCGCCGCGGACGTCCGCCTCGGAGAAATTGGCGCCCGTCGCAACCGGCCAGGAACGAATGCTCACATAATCGGTCCCGACGCCCAGGACCTGGGTATTGAGGTTTTGGTTGGCGGCGGCAATTTGGGCGAAGCTGCGCACTTCCGGACTGATGCCGCTGACGCCGGTGATTTCCGCGCGAATGGCCGCCAAATCCTCCTTGGTCAGCATACCGGTGTTGCCAAAGCCCATGCTGACGCCGCCCCGGGAGACGTTGCCTGACATGATCAAAATTACATTCTGGCCCAAGGCGGCGATTTGCGATTCGACCTGCGCCTTGGCGCCATTGCCGATGCTGACCATGGCGATGACTGCGCCCACGCCGATGATGATGCCCAGCATGGTGAGCAACGTGCGGAGTTTGTTACGCCGCAAGGCGCGAACCGCGATTTTGAAGGTGGCCAGAACGATCATAAAAAAACAGGGGCTGTCGGCGGCCGGCTTAACTGGTGAGTTGAATGGCCTGCTGCTCGCGGTTGAGCTTTTCCAGTTCTTCGGTCGCGACGAGCCGTTGCACGACGGGCTGGTCGCTGACCACGCGGCCGTCGCGCATGATGACCGAGCGCCGCGTGTAGCGGGCGATATCCAGTTCATGCGTGACCATGACAATCGTCATGCCGCGCTGATTAAGGTCCTGGAAAATGCCCATAATTTCAATGCTGGTATGGGTGTCGAGATTCCCGGTGGGCTCGTCGGCCAGCAGCAGCTTCGGTTCATTGACCAAGGCCCGGGCGATGGCCACGCGCTGTTGTTGGCCGCCGGAAAGCTGGTTCGGATGATGATCGGCGCGTTCGGCCAGCCCCACCAGCGCGAGCGCCTTGTTGGCCAGTTTGCGCTGTTCGTGGGCCGGCCGTCCGGGACGCGCATACAGCATGGGCAGCTCGACATTTTCCAGCGCCGAGGTTCGGGACAGCAGGTTGAACCCCTGGAAGACAAAGCCGATTTTCTGATTGCGCAAATCGGCCAACTGATCGCGGTCCAAATCGCCCACATTCACGCCATCCAGGAAGTAATGGCCGCTGGTGGGGCGATCCAAACAGCCCAGGGAGTTCATCAGGGTTGATTTGCCCGAACCGCTGGCGCCCATGATGGCGACGAATTCGCCGGACAGGATGTCCAGGGACACGCTTCGAACGGCCGGAACCTCCACCTCGCCGGTGTAATAGGTTTTGGCAAAGCTCTCCAGTTTGATGACGGGTTGCATCGAGATGCCGGGGATTAACGGGGTCGGAAGCCGGTGGGGCCGCCAAACGGACTGGAACCGCCGGGGCGGGCCGCGACGGCGGTGGCGGGCAGATTGACGCCCGTGATCACTACATCGCCCTCCTTCAGTCCCTCCAGGATCTCGGTGTAACTGGCGTCGGCAATCCCGGTTTTGACCATGACGGGCTTTAAAAGCGGCACTTCTTTGCCGTTGGCGAGGTTTTTTTCCAGGACATAAATGGTGCGAGTAGCGGGGCCTTCCGGATTATTGCGGGGCGGACGGGAACCAGCACCCGCGCCTGGTCCGCCTCCACCCGTGCCACCTTCAGCCATGCGCTGGCGCATGCGCTCCCGTATTTGGCGGGCCTGTTCGCGCTGTTCGGGCGTCAAGGTGGCTTCCCATTTATCCCGTTCTTCGGGAGTCGGCCGGCGGCCTTCCGCGGCCCACGGGGGCGTGGGCAGGCCGGCATAGGGGCCGCTGGTGGCGATGGGGGCCTGGTTGGTGGCGCTGGCGCTGCCGGCCTTGGCGGTGGCGTTGGTGGCGCCTTTGGCGGCGGCGCTTTCCGGGGGACGAAACCGCAGGGCGGCATTCGGAACGCGCGGCACGTTGAGCCGCTCCGCCGTAACGATCGTGGCGTTGGCCGTCATTCCTGGACGCAGCTTGAGATCGTCATTATTCACCTCTACGATGCTGATGTAGCTCACCACGTTCTGATTGGTAATGGGCGCGTAACGAACCTGGGTGATTTTGCCCTGAAACTGCCGGTTCACAAAGGCATCCACGGTGAAATTCACCTTTTGTCCCACCGCCAAGCCGCCCACGTCCGCCTCGGAAACCATCGCCTCGATGCGCATGTTGCGTAGATCGTTGGCGATGAGGAACAGCGTCGGGGTGTTAAAGCTGACGGCGACCGTTTGGCCCACATCGATATTGCGGGAAATCACCACGCCGTCAATCGGCGCGTAAATGGTGGTGCGCTCCAGATCCACTTTATTCTTGTTCAGCGCGGCTTCCCGCATCTTAACTACGGCTTCGGCCTGGTGCAGATCGACCTGGGCTTTTTCCAGCTCCGAGGTGGAGATCAATTCGTTTTTGCGGAGTTCGAGGGCGCGTTTGGAACTTAACTGGGCGAACTCCAGCGCGGCCATGGCACTGGCCAAGTCGGCCTCGGCTTGGGCTATGTTTTGCTGGTAGGTGGAGGGATCGATTTGCGCGATCACCTGGTTGCTGGTGACCTGCGAATTAAAATCCACCTTGATGTCCTTGATGATGCCGGAAATTTGACTGCCAACCTGGACGCTCATCACGGGCGTCAGTTGACCGTTCGCGGTAACCGATTGGACGATGTCGCCACGGCTGAGAGCGGCGGTTTTATAGTCAACCGTGCTGTGGACGGAGCGGGTCGTGTACCAGTAATAACCGCCGCCGGCGGCTCCCACCACCAATAATACCAAGGCCCACTTCCACCCGCCGGAGGATTTGTTCGCGGTCATAATCTGTTTCGTTTCCCGAAATCGTCGGTTTGGGCCGCCCGATTCCAACGGGCATCCGCAAGGTCGCTTGCCTTCACCCGCTGTGATAGACTGCCGTCACGCCCATTCGGTTACAATGAAAATACCGTGAACGGGCGGGCGGGACCGGGCTGCACCAAGCTCGCCTTTTTTCGTGGCATCCGGCGTGAGCCGGATCATTATTCTCCGCCGAGCAGGCGAAAAGCTGCACGAAATTTGAAAGTCGCTAGCCACCCGATTCTGCGCATTTCGACCGCAGCTATTTCAAGTAGGTGCAATGCTCCTGCAACCATTGCACGTCGCGATCGGTCGGGGAAACATGGCGCTGCGGCCCTCGCAGCCGCATGGAGGTCGTCGGCTCCAACCAGCGATGCCGCTCCACATGCCCGTCGGCAAACGACACATTGGCGGCCCCGTTGTGATAACTGGCGGGGAAATCGATGATC
>JADGRT010000350.1 GCA_017880715.1 Verrucomicrobiia bacterium
ATTCGGTGCGGGTGTAAGCTGCGTCCGGCAACGGCACGGCGAAGAACAGGTAGGATTCAAACTGGCGCGGGTCGAGGCCGGCGGGCTTGAGCAACGAAAGCTGGCCGCCTGAACCAGCAGCGATTTCCTCGCTGGTGAGTTGCTGAACCAGGATGGCATCGGTGTGTTTGGCGGCGGCGGCTTCGGGGAAATACTTCGCAGCTTTGCCATCGCGGTCGAACGCGGCGAGGCAGGCGGAGAGCGAGGGGAATTTCAAACGGCGCTCGCTGCGGTAGCCAAGGACCGCGAAGAAGTCGCTCGCGGCTTCGGGCAGCGGATTGTTCGCGAAACCCGCGAGCGAATTGACAATGGCCTGTTTGGTTTCGAGGTCGTTCATGGCCGGCGCGGTTTGCCAAGGTGCTCCGGCTCGAATCGCGTGATCTTAAGATCAAAGGCGACCAGGCAGTTCAAGGTGCGATTGAAGAAAAGCAAGTCCAGCGAGAAATCCTGGCCGCCCACTTCCATCGGGTCATCGGCTTCGCCCTCCGCTTCGGGAATAGCGATGTTCAATTCCTCGGTAATCTTCATGGAACCGGATCTTGCGGCTGGCATTTTTCGGAGTCCAGCGCCGCATTTTGGCTTTTCGCTCCGTTTTGGCGACCGTTGATCAACCCAAGTTGATGCGGGTTCGATTCCGCCAGGATTTGCTCGACCCGCTCTTGTTGTTCCGGGATAAACCGGTCAGGGATTTTGATCTGAAATCCGGCCCGGTAAATCCAAGTCGCTCGCTTGGGAGGGCAGCAGTTTTGATGTCACGCATCCTGCTGCAAGTCCTTGGTGGGGAGTGGTGGCTGGACCCAGAATTGAACTGGGGACACAAGGATTTTCAGTCCTCTGCTCTACCAACTGAGCTATCCAGCCAAACCATGAAATAACCGGTTGTTCGCGCCTCTTCCACCAATCTGTGAACTCCAGGAGCGCAATGAATAAGATCACGCACAGCTCGCAGTTCACGGTCAGAAAGCCCGTTACCCGATCAAATGCTCCGCTAATCTGCCACAGACCATCGCTCCGATGCAAGTTCAGAAAAAGAAAAATCATCGGGACGGCACTTCCTGCGGAGGGGTGAGCTCCGAGAATCCCATAATAAATGGGGCGTCGTGGAACTCCACCCTCCGAATATGTTGGTTTACCAAAACTCCACCGGTCCTTGGGGCGTCGGCAACCTATCCGTCTTCGATGCCGGAGTTGTTTGCATAAACGAGGCCACCATGGCCGCCGGCTGGTAATTGGGCTTGAGCTCGCCTTGATCGTCCAGGAAAGGCCGCCGCCATTCGCGATAGTGAGCGAGGATTTCTTGAAATTCGGTCCGCGAGGCCAAGGTGGCGACGCGCCTTTTGAATTCGATGGCCGGACCGAATCGACGGGCATACCAGGGCGCAATCTTGCGAAACTGACGGCAGCCCGCCGCCTCCCCAAACACCTCGATCATCCGGTCCAAATGCCGTTCCATAAGCCGTACCCGCGCCTCGAATCCCGGGTCCGGAGGAAGTTCGCCGGTCTGCAAAAAGGAGCGCGTATGGGTGAAAATCCAGGGATCGTAAAACGCGCCCCGGCCGATGGTCACACCGGCGCAACCCGTCTCGTTCAGCATGATCCGCGCTGCCGCCGGCGATACCACGTCGCCGTTGCCGATCACGGGGATGCGCTTAACCGCCTGCACGACCGACCGGATGCCGGCCAGATTTACGGTCCCGCCAAAACCTTGATCGCGCGTGCGGCCATGCACGATGATGGCGGCCACGCCCACGTCTTCGAGCGCGCGCGCCAGGTCGGGAGCGGTGAGGTTCTGGCTGTCCCACCCCAGTCGCATCTTGGCGGTGACAGGAATTTTTACCGCTTCGACGATGCCGCGCGCCAGCCGGGCGGTTTTTTCCAGTTCGACCATCATGGCGGAGCCTCCGCCCACGCGCACCACCTTCCGCACCGGACAGCCCATGTTGATGTCCACCACCGGGATGCCCCGCGATTCCACCACCAAGGCGGCGTCGCGCATCTCCTCGGGCACGGCGCCAAAGAGTTGCACGGCCAACGGCTGGTCGGCGGGGCGGGTTTCGATGAGTTTCAGCGCCGCGGCGCGTTGCTCGATGAGGGACCGGGCGTTGACCAGATCGGCGGTGACCAGCCCCAATCCTCCCAATTCGCGCAACACCAACCGGAACGGCAGGCTGGTAAACCCGGCCAGAGGCGCCAGAAACAGGTTGGATTCAACCGTTAAAGACCCGATGGAAATCGACGTGGCCATGTCTAATTGCAAATCGGAAACCTCAACTCGACCGCTCCGGTGCGGCTTGTGCGGCCTGGACGCGATCCACCAAAGTTTGCAGCGTGGCCGTGGATGCCGCCTCTTGTTCGGCGAGGCGGATGCGATCGAACTCCTCGCGAACCAGGGTGCGCGTGGGTTCTTCGCGGGTAGCGAGTTCCTGTCCCTGGCTGGCGCGCAAGGCCTGCAGGATGTCCTGGCAGGTGATCTGGTTGAGCGGACGGGCGGTGGTGTAGCCGATTTCGGCGCCGGTGACTTCCTGCAGCAACTTCGCATTAACCAGGATTTGCAGGATCTGGCTGGCCAGGCGCGAGGGCACGCCCAATTGCGCGGCCAGCGCGATCACGCTGGGGGCCTGGACCCGGCGCTGGAACGCCAGGGCAACATTCGTGGCGAGGCGCAGGCCCACGAACTCACGGCCCCGCTGGTTGACGGCTTCGGCCAGTTTAGCCTGCCAGTAGGCGCTGCGATTCTGGAAGGCATAGGCCACTTGCGCGCCGAAAAGCATGATCATCCAGGAGAAATACATGCCGATCAGGAAAATGGGCACGACGCTCAGGCTGCCATAGATCTTGCTGTTGGAAACGACCTTGGACACATAGATCACATTGAACACGTTGTTCAACTGCCACAACCCGCCGCCGACCAGGCCGCCCACCAGCGCCGCGCGCCATTGCACCTTGGTATTGGGCATATAGCCGTAGAAGGCCGCAAAGGCGCCGATCAGGATGACGAAGGGCAGGATGGAAAACAAAAAGCTGCCCAGCACCGGCACGCGTTCAACCCATTGCCGGATGACGGCGAAATGTCCACTGGTGGTCAAGCCCAGGACCAATAACAACACGATGGGACCTAGCGTGATCGTCGCCCAGTATTGAACCACGCGCGCGACCCAACTGCGTCCGCCGGTAACCCCCCAGATGTCGTTGAAGGTGGTTTCGATGCTGCTCAACATCAGGATGGCAATCAGCATCAAACCAACCATGCCGGTGACGCCGAGCGCGCCGCTTTGGGTGTTGGCTATGAACTCGTTGATCTTCTGGTTAACCAAATCTTTATCGACGATGTTGGCCACTGTGTTCGTGCCCATCGCGGCACCGTTCGCCGCGGTGCCGTCCGGGCTGAGGTTGGTTTGATTGAGCAGGTCTAATTGCGGAACCAGGCCGGATACCAATTTGTCCGTAAGCTGCTGAATCTGTTTTTCGCCCGACTCGGTTTTCAGCAGGCTGGTGGCGACGCTGATGCCGACGGCCAGCAGCGGAATGAGGGCCAGCAGCGTGGTGTAAGCCAGGGCGGCGGCGCGCACGGGACAGCGATTGCGCACGAAACTATTGCCGACCAGCAGGCAAAAACGCGCAAATTTCCACAGGCGCGACATCTGCGCTTCATCCTGCGATTCGATCCGGGTTTCGTTGAGAAAATCCTGCGCCTCGGTCTGGATTCGCTTGAATTTGGAGATCGGTCGATCAGCCATAAGATGGGTCGAACTTAACAGAGCAACTCGCCAAGTCAATGACCGGGCAAAAGGGGCAAGTGGGGCGGACCTCCGGTCCAATGCCACTAGGATTTCAACGCCGTCATCCCGGAGGGATGGCTGACAATAGCCCAGCGTTTCAACGCTGGGACCGGGGTTCGGGTGTGCCAAGT
>JADGRT010000351.1 GCA_017880715.1 Verrucomicrobiia bacterium
AAAAAACCAGCCGATATTAGAGTCCGCCTCTATGCATGACACGCGCTCGGCGCGCGGGGGTGTATCCGGCCACCGTGGGTACGGTCCAGGCCCCGCAAAAAAAGCATTTTTTTCCTTCGGTCAGGCCAAGGCAACCCTGCTCGGCCAGGCCAACCCTGCCTTGTCCACCGCAGGCAACGACTCCGGCCACCTCCGACGGGACAGATGGCCGATGTCCCGAGTGTGAGGCTAAAAGAAAATGGCCTGACTCACACGAGCCAAGCCCTACCTGAGGAACGTAGTTTGAAGTTACGCACTCACTGTACGCGCCCACCCAACCCGGTCAACTGGGGTAAATCCCCCAGGCCGCATCGGGCAAGCATCCGCTGTCTTGGCCCTAGCCGGCAATTCAAGCGCCGCGGCGAAGGCGGCCAGCGTCTCAGGCAGGGCGATGCGCGGGTGAGGCGGAAAACGAGCCTTCAGAACTGGAAAAGTGGCCCAGAAGTGGCCCAGAGAAATATTTTTGCTATCGGATTATGAGTTTCTTTTAGTTGTAAGTCCTTGGCTATTAGAATGGTGCCTCGGCTAGGACTTGAACCTAGGACCAATTGATTAAGAGTCAACTGCTCTACCAACTGAGCTACCGAGGCAACCGATTTGTTTTCAAAGGCGCAGGCGCGTTCATCCCGCGGACGCCCGACCTGATCAACACAGGGCGCGTATTATTATCGCGTCGGCTTGGCTGGCAAGCTGAAAATGCAGGAAATTTCACCGCCGAACCGGCATTAGCCCAAAATGTAGCAAAAACCACAGGGGAATTCCAAATAAACCGATCGCGATCAATCGGTCCCACGTCCAGTGCAAATAGTTGGATTGAATGGGAAATATGGCGATCATGAAGTAGCAACTGAAGCGCGAGTGGCCGAGGAATTTGCAAAAGCGCGGGTATTTCCGACGAATCCCGCTCACCAGAGCGATACAGCCGATTCCAAACACCAGCAGGGTCACCACCGCGTTGAGGGCCAATAGCAACTGGATCGGGTTTTGGTTCTTCGATTCGAAGAGCAGGGAATACTGGTAGGCCCAATGCGCCGAGGCCCAGATGAAGCTGAAGCCGGTGTTGATGGCCGTCGTGTAGGAGGCCTTCGATGACGTCAGTTCGTTCAAAACCCACGAGAAATAAAGCGGCACGATGCCCCAAATCGATTCCGTGTGTTGGAAAGGTTCGCGGATCAGTTGCAGGAACACCGGCCAGTATTCGCCAAAATTCATGAGCTTTTCTACACCGGTTTGGCTGACGCTCGCAAGCGCCTTGATCGGCCGTTCCGCCGCGCCATGGCAAGGAGCACGGCCATGCCTGTCCGCTTGATGCCTGAAAGCAAGCAATCCGGTTTCGGAGGGGGGGCGAGCGAGACCCGTAATGAATGGGGCGTCGTGTAACTCCGCCCTCCGCATGAATGGGGCGTCGTGTAACTTCGCCCTCCGAGGATTCAGGGATTGTTCAAAAAATCAGGTGCAAATATTTTGTGAACCTCTAAAATTCCGCTCAAGCTATGATCGGAAAAAAGTTCAGCGTGCTGCCAGGGTTCAGCCTGACGCTAGGCTACACTTTGCTGTATCTTAGCGGGATCGTTTTGATTCCGATCGGCGTTTTGGTGTTGAAGGCCCTCGAGATTTCGGGGAGCGATTTTTGGCGGCTGGTGACGACCGATCGCGCCCTGGCGGCGTACCGGCTGACCTTTGGAGCGTCTTTCGTTGCGGCGTCGATCAACGCGGTTTTCGGAACCATGCTGGCCTGGGTGCTCGTCCGGTACGATTTTCCGGGCCGGAGGTTTTTCGACGCCTTGGTCGATTTTCCTTTCGCCCTGCCCACAGCGGTGGCGGGGTTGACGTTCAGCAATTTATTTTCGGCCAACGGCTGGCTGGGGCACTACCTGGTGCCGCTGGGCATCAAAGGCGCGTTTACCCCCCTGGGCGTGGTGATTGCCCTGACGTTTGTGGGGCTGCCGTTTGCGGTGCGGACGTTGCAGCCGGTATTGGAGAACATGGAGCGGGAGGTGGAAGAAGCGGCGGCGACGCTGGGAGCCGGGCGGTTGCGGACCTTTGTTTCGGTGATTGGTCCGGCGTTGCTCCCCACGATCATCACTGGTTTTGCCCTGGCTTTTGCGCGCGCCATTGGCGAGTACGGATCGGTGGTGTTCATTTCCGGCAATCTGCCGTATAAGACCGAAATCGCGCCGTTCCTGATTGTGATGCGATTAGAGGAATACGATTACGCCGGCGCGGTCGCGATGGCCGTGGTGCTGCTGGGGGCCTCCTTTGTGCTGCTCGCCGCCATCAATGCCCTCGAAATCTGGGCCAGCCATTTTGAAAACTGACGTTATGGCGGAAGCGTTTAAGACCAACCCGCACCGAAATCGCACGGTTTCTCATCGAGGCAGCGACGAGCCGTGGTGGGTGCGTTGCGCGTTGATCGGCTTCAGCGCGCTGTTTCTGCTGGTGTTTCTGCTGTTGCCGCTGGCCAATGTGTTCGCTCAGGCCCTCGACAAAGGCTGGCAGTTTTATGTGGCGTCGCTGCATGAGCCCAACACCATGGCGGCGATTCGGCTGACCCTGACGGTGGCGGCCATTAGCGTGCCGCTGAATGTGGTCTTCGGTCTGGCCGCCGCCTGGGCGATTGCCAAGTTCGATTTTCGAGGCAAGACGCTGCTGGTGACGCTGATCGATCTGCCCTTCGCGGTGTCACCCGTGGTCGCCGGGCTGATGTTGGTGCTTTTGTTTGGCATGCATGGCGTGCTGGGTTCCTGGCTCAACGCGCATGAAATCCAAATCATCTTCGCGGCGCCGGGCATGGTGCTGGCCACGGTTTTTGTCACGTTCCCGTTCGTGGCCCGCGAGTTGATTCCGGTGATGCAGGCGACGGGGTTGGAGCAGGAACAGGCGGCGCTGACCCTGGGCGCGAGCGGTTGGCAAACGTTTTGGCATGTGACATTGCCGTCGGTGAAGTGGGGGTTGCTCTACGGGTTCATCCTCTGCAACGCGCGGGCCATGGGAGAATTTGGCGCGGTGTCGGTGGTTTCAGGGCACATCACCGGACTGACGGACACCATGCCGTTGCATGTGGAGAAGCTATACAACGAGTATCAGGGCACGGCGGCGTTTGCGGTGGCCAGTCTGCTGGCGCTGCTGGCGTTGTTGACCCTCGGGATCAAGACGCTGCTGGAATGGAAGACGCAGCGCGAATATGAAATGGCGCAGCGCGTGGCGGAACCTGAACCCACAATTTGACCGGCTGGCATGAGCATCGAAGTCAGAAAAGTCAGCAAGGAATTCGGCGGCACGTCCGCGGTGCGCAACGTCAGCTTTTCCGTCAGCGCCGGCGAATTGCTGGCGCTGCTGGGTCCCAGCGGTTGCGGGAAAACGACCGTGTTGCGGATGATCGCGGGGCTGGAAATGCCGAGCGAGGGGGACATTTTCATCCAGGGCCGTTGTGTCAATGACCTGTCGGTTCGGGAGCGAAACGTCGGGTTTGTTTTTCAGAATTACGCGTTGTTCAAGACCATGACCGTGTTCGACAACATCGCGTTCGGATTGAAGGTGAAGAAGTGGAAAAGGGCCGATCGGGTGGCGCGGGTGCAGGAATTGGCGGTGTTGCTGGGTCTGGAGGATTTGGAAAAGCGGTTTCCGCATCAGTTGTCGGGCGGCCAAAGGCAGCGGGTGGCCATCGCGCGGGCCCTGGCGCCGCAGCCGTCGGTGCTGCTGCTCGACGAGCCTTTTGGCGCGGTCGATGCGCGGATTCGCCAGGATTTGCGCGAGTGGCTGGTGCGGCTGCATCATGACTTGAGCATCACCACGGTGTTTGTGACGCACGACCAGGAAGAGGCCATGGAGGTTTCGAACCGGATCGTGATTTTTTCCAAAGGCAAGGTCGAGCAGATCGGCACCCCGCGCGAAGTGTATGAACAGCCG
>JADGRT010000352.1 GCA_017880715.1 Verrucomicrobiia bacterium
GAGCCGTGGGGCTTCCATGAACCATCGTTGTAGGCCGGGTCCCCCGACCCGGCGCCGGCTGGGGGCAGCCGGCCTACAAAATGTCGCTGTAGTGCTAATCAGGTTTTCCCACAACCATGCCCCGACGGGCGATCCGGTGGGTGCCAGCCGAAAAGGCGAGCGCTTCTGCCGCCGGATGCGGCCCGCCAAATGCCAGTTGCCAGATCGCGCTGCTACCATGCGTTCGGCCCGCTTGCGCGATAATTCGATCGACGCTTCCTCAAAGGCCACATTAGATCGGACCACCCACCCACAATGCAAGGCCATCAAAACCAGGGCCGGCCAGAGGGCGGCTAGAAACTCCGCTCCATCCCGGGCCAGAGCGATTTCCGCCTCGGTGTGGCAGCGCGTGATCTCCTCCAGGGTGCCCTCAATAATCTTGCGGCCGTTCTTTAAAATCAACACATGCGAACAGACTTCCTCCAGCAGCGGCAATAGATGGGAGCTGATGATAATGGCCGCGCCTTCGCGCGCCCGTTTCAAAATTGAATCCTTCATCCGGCGAATGCCCATCGGATCCAATCCGGTCAATGGCTCATCGAAGAAAATGACTTTGGGCGAATGCAGCAGCCCGCAGGCAATTGTCAGCTTCTGTTTCATCCCCCGCGACAGTTCTCCCGGCAGCAGATCCGCCTTGTCCGCCATCTCCAGCTCCGTCAGGAGCGGCCGCGCCAGCGATTCGTAATCGGCCACCTGGTAAATCCGGGCGGTAAACACCAGGTGCTGCCAAACGGTTAAATAGTCGAATAGACGCGGCTCGTCGGGGAAGAATGCGAGCAGGCGCTTGGCCGCCAGCGGTTCCCGGGCCAGATCGAAACCGCCTATCCGCACCTGTCCGCGCGTCGCGGGAATAATCCCCGCCAGGCAACGTAGCGTCGTGGTTTTGCCCGCGCCATTGGGTCCCACCAAACCCATGACTTCGCCCGTCCGTACCGCAAAGGAAAGCTCCTGAACCGCCACAAACTCCTCGTAGAGTTTGGTCAAACCCCGGACCTCAATCATGCCGCCGACGGCCGGGCCAGACATCTCCGGCAGCCGCAAACCGCGATCGAAAACCGGAGGCAAAGATGGCGATTCCATGGCCGCGCAGACTAACAGAGATGCCTGAAGCGAGTAAAGCCAAGGAACCAAACGCAGATCCAGCCGACTGGGCTGATTCAAAAACCATCTGAAACTGGGCTGAAAACGGCTCGTCCCCCTGATTTACGGCGCGACAATATAAAGTACGGCCGTACTTTTTATTGTCGCATCCTTCTCGCTTCCGGGGTTGCGGCTGAAACGGTGCTTGCGGCCGTGGTTCAGCATGAAGTCCAACTCCGCTCGCAGGAACAGGCTGCCCCTCTCCATTTTCTGGCATCGCCCCTAATCCGGGAATCTTGGCTAAGACTTCCGCAACCGTCCCACGTCACCCCGACTTTGACAATTCCGTTAAAACCCTCATGCTGGCCAGCGCATAAACGATCTGCCGACCAAACCATGTTAACCCAAATCACCGAGCAACTCGCCCGGGGAGTTTCCCTGAGCGCCGAACAGATCGAAGCAGCCGTCCAACAACTGGTGGACGACCGCCTCGCCGCCGAATGCAAGGCTGATTTCCTGTCCGCTCTGGCCCGCAAAGGCGAGACGATCGAAGAAATCGCCGGCTTCGCCCGCGCCTTGCGCGAACGTTCGATCGTTCCCATCCTCGATCCCGCCACGCGCCAACGCGAGATCCTCGATGTCGTCGGGACCGGGGGCGATCGTCTTCACACGTTCAATATATCCACCACGGTTGCCATCCTCGTGGCCGCCAGCGGGGTCACCGTTGCCAAACACGGCAATCGCGCGGTCACTTCCAAGACCGGCAGCGCCGATGTGCTCGAAGCCCTCGGCATCCGCACCAACCTGTCGCCCATCGAGGCCGGCGCCTGGCTGCGCGATTACCGGTTCGCCTTCTTCTTCGCCCCCGGTTATCATCCCGCCTTTAAGCATATCGGTCCCGCCCGCAAGCTCTGCGCCGAGCGCGGACAACGCACCCTCTTTAATTTCCTTGGACCCCTGCTCAATCCGGTCCGTCCCACCGCCCAGCTCATCGGCGTGTCCCAGCCCGCCCTCTGCGAACCCATGGCCCGCGTCCTCCAATCCCTCGGTGTCCGGCGCGGCATGATCGTTTGCGGCCAGACGGAAAAGGGCTGCATCGACGAACTGTCCACCCTGGGAGACACCACCGTGGCCGAGTTTTATCAACCGCTCGGTTTGTCCACCTCCACCCTTTCGCCGCGCATCTTTTCCCTCCAACGGGCCACCCTCGCCGATCTCACCGGCGGTGACCGCGAGGCCAATGCCCTCATCGTTCGTCACCTGCTTCAAGGAAAAGACCGGGGCCCCCGACGCGACGCCGTCCTCCTCAACGCCGCCGCCGCCTTGCTGATCGCCAACCAGGTTCGCTCCCTGCCGGAAGGTTGGGACCAGGCCGCCCGCATCATCGATGACGGTCAAGCCGCTGCCAAGCTGGAGGAATTGGTGGCCGCCTCCGGCCTTTAATTTGTGTTGCGCATTCGAAACATCGAATCGTTCGACCTGCCGGAGCTGGAGCCTTATCGAACGCTGAAGCGTCCGCTGGAACATCAGCAGGCGGGCATCTTTGTGGCGGAAGGGGAAAAAATCGTCCGGCGCCTGCTGGAAAGCCGTCTGGGCGTCGTGTCCGTTCTGCTTTCCGAAGAGATGTTTCAGCCCATGCAGCCCTTGCTGGCAGCGCGTCCGGAAGATCTCCCCGTTTTTCTCGGACCCAAAAAGCTGCTCGAAAGTCTGATCGGGTACACCCTGTACAAAGGCGCCCTAGCCGTGGGCCGCGTGCCGCCCATGCCTTTGCTCGCTGACCTGCTGCGGACGAATCCCCGACCGCTGTTTCTCGCCGCGGCCGACGGCATCAACAGCGCCGAAAACCTGGGCGCGCTCATCCGCAACTGCGCCGCGTTTGGCGTTCACGCCCTGCTGGTGGGCGAAACGTGCTGCAACCCTTTCCTGCGCCGTTCCGTGCGCAATTCCATGGGCACGCTCTTCAAGCTGCCCACGCTCGAGCTGGGCAACCTGGCGGAGACGATCGCCGATTTGCGCGCCCGCGGCATCCGCTTCGTGGCCGCGCATCCGCATGCCAGCCAGCATACGCTGACCCAAGCGGATTTGACCGGCGATTGCTGCATCGTGTTCGGCAGCGAAGGGCATGGGCTGTCGCCGGCCGTCCGCGAGGCCTGCGACGAGTGCGTGGTCATCCCCATGTCGAAAGACGTGGACTCGCTGAATGTCAGCAGCGCCGGCGCGGTGTTTCTCTACGAGGTCTGCCGGCAGCGGGGATTGATGTAGGTGGGTTCGTCCTCAGCGCCCGGACGCTTCCACCGTCTCCACCTGCGCGATGCGCCAGCCGCCATCGATTTTCCGGAAACTAAATTTCAGTTCCTGGACTGCGGGACTGCGATCGCCATTGATGTGCGCCAAAGCCGTCAAATGCGCCGTGGCCGACTCGCCATCCGCCCCCACCTCCAGCTCCGCGTCCAGGAATTGAATGTCGGCTTGCTGAATCCGGGTTTGCGCCGCCATCACCATCTGCGTCAGTTGGTTCCGTCCCTGGATGTCGCCCAACTCCGAGCCGGCTCCCTTCAAGCGAACAACCACATCCGGAGTGAAAAAGCCGCCGAGTTTTTGTCCCTTGGCCAGACGCGCCAGCGGGGATGTCCGCGGTGGCACGGACACGGTTCGCGCCAGCCTGGCCAATTGGCGGCGAATGAGAGCATCGTCGCCGGGAAATAAAACCGTGAAAAGCCAGACGCCCAATCCAACCCCGGCGACCAGGACCGCTCGCTTAGCCCACTTTTTCAATACAACACCTTTCCCACAATGCGGCGCGCCGTGACTTCCGGGAGGGTGT